>JBFKVA010000037.1:0-20785 GCA_041635475.1 Acidimicrobiia bacterium
AGGGCAACGTCCCGACCACCACCATGGCGATCCACGACAGCCCCACGGCGGCGAACCCCTCCCGCACCGAAAGCTCACCCGGCCGATCGAAGACCTTCCAGTGTCCGAACCCGACGGAAACGGTCACCCCGGCCGATGCCAGGATCAGCCCGGCGTCGTTCCACTCCCCATACAACGCACTGACGATCGCCGGCGACGCCATCGCGATCCCTATGCCCGCGATGACAGCCCCGACAACGTGGAGGAGATGGCGGAACAGCATCAGCCGGAAAGCGCTTCGGCCGCCGGGATACCGTCCGGCAGCGCGATCACGATGAGGTGGTCCCGCTCCTTGATGAGGGTGTCGCCTCGGGGGACGAACACGTCCCGGCCCCGTTGCACGCCGCCGATGATGACCGACTTGGGAAGGTCGAGGTCCGAGAGCATCTTGCCCACGGCGGGGCTCCGTGACCCCACCTCGAGTTCGATGACCTCGGCGTCCGAACCGGGGATCGTGACCGCCGAGTGGATGAGCCCGCGGCGGATGAACCGGAGGATCTCGTTGGCCGCCGACAGGCGCGAGCTCACCGTGGCGTCGATCCCCGACCCCCCAACGAGGCCGACGAGTTCGGTGTTCGAGAACCGGGCGATCACCTCGCCCGCTCCGAGGGCCCTGGCCACCATGCACCCGAGCAGGTTGACACCGTCCCACCCCGTCAGGGCCAGCACGGCGTCACCCTTCCCGACCCCCGCCTCCTTGAGGATCCTGGGGTCGGTGGGGTCGCCACACACGACGACCGCGTCCGGCAGGCTTTCGGCGAACTCCCGGCAGCGCGGCGCCTCCCGGTCGATGATGATCGTCTCGATCCCCCGCTTGCAGAGCATCTGCGCGGTGATCTCGGCCAATCTCGTGCCGCCGAGAATGACAACCCGATCGGCGGGCCGATCGGTGAGTCCGAGGAGGCGGTAGGGCTCCCCCATCCGGTCGGCCAGGCCGAGGACGAGGACGTGGTCCCCGGCCTCGAGCGTGGTCGCTCCCCTTCCGATCATCGTTTCGCCCTGGCGCACCACGGCCACGATGAGCCAGTGCCAGCTCTTCATCTGCGTGCGGAGATCAGCGAGGGACACCCCTGCCGCGGCCGAGCTGGGGTCGAGGAAGGCTCCGACCATGACGAGCCCACCGCCGGCGAACTCGATGCGCTCGGCGACGTGCCCCGTGTTGACGAGGACCAGCAAGTCGCGGGCCGCCGCCTCACCCGGGTCGATCACGAGGTCGACCCCGAGGGCCTCGACCTCCGCTTTGAGTTCGGGGTCCTCCACGCGCGCCACCTTCCGGGGGATACCCAGCTTGGTGGCCGCGTGACAGGCGAGGACGTTGACGGCGTCCGAGGAGCTCACCGCCACCAGCAGGTCGGCCTCGGCCAGACCCGCCTGGTCGAGCGTCTTGGCCGAGGCCCCGTTGCCCGTGATGACGAGACAGTCGAGGGCCGACTGGACCTGGGCGGCCCGCGCCGGGTCTGACTCGATGACGACGACGTCGAGGCCCTCCGTCGAGAACCGTTCGGCCAGATAGGAGCCGACGGCGCCGGCCCCGACGATGACGATCTTCATGGGTTGGGAAGGTTAGGCACGAAGGAGGTGCTCACACCCACGCCGGGTCAGCCGACAAGAACCCGGACCTGCCGGGCCGCCACGAGGATGGCGGCGTGGTCACCGGCGCCATCACGCTGCATGGTGCGGAAGAAGTCGTCGAGCCGGGCGTGGGCTTCGGGCCGCGTTCGTCGGTAATGGGCGACGGCTTGGGCCGGGACCACCTCTCCCGCCGCCCCCAACACCCTCTCCACGAGTTGGCGTCGAAGGAGCAGGAGGTCATCTTCGAGCACCTCCAGGCCCCAACGCCTCCACCGGCTGTTCGTTGGCAGCTGGGAGGCGAGCAGTTCGAGCCAGTCGATCCGGTACACGTCGCCCACACGGAAAAAGACCTTGGCCACGTCAATGGCACCCAAGCCCGTCCGTTCTGCGATCTCGAGGATGTCCGGGCCGTGCGTGAGTTCGGGCTGGAAGGCGTGCCGGCGGGCCACCTCCTCGGGGACACCGCGCGCAGCCAGCCGGGCGGCGCGGTCCTCCCGCTCGCTGCGCCAGGCGGGCGGGCCGACGGTGGCGATGGCGGCCACCAGCTCAGCGAAGCCACCGGCGGCCCTGTCAATCGTCTCCCGCATGGACAGCGTGCTCGGATGGCCGAGGTACCAGCGGGCTATGCCTTCAACAAGGGTGTCGACACCCCGGAAGAGACGGCGGCGCACGGCCGGGTCCAGCTTGCGATCCAGCTGTTCGATGGCGGCCGCCCGGGCTTGGGCGCCCGTCAGCTCGCGGGCGATCCGGTAGGCCCGCACGACCTCGGCGGGAGCCGCCCCGGTCAGGAGGATGGTTCGGTGGATGAACGTGATGCCCTGGGAGTTGACGACATGGTTGGCGACGGCGGTGGAGATGATCTCGCGACGAAGTCGGTGGTGCGGCACGAGATGGCCGAAACGGGCGACGACGGGTTGGGGGAAGTACTCGACTGCGTGATCCTGGAAGCCTTCACCGTCTGGGAGGTCGCTGGCGAGCAGGGCCTTGCGGAGCTGTCGCTTGGCGTACGCCATCAGCACGGCCAGTTCGGGGCGAGTCAGGCCGAGGCCGTCGCGGGCACGCTCGGCCATCTCCTCGGAATCGGGAAGTCGCTCAAGTCTGCGGTCGAGCTCGAACTCGCGCTCGAGCATGACCATGAGGTCTTCGTACGATTCGAGGCGGCGGACGGAGTCATGGACGTCTCGCGACAGGACCGCCGCCTGACGGGTATTGTCCTCGATGACGTTCGCCGTCACATCGCCGGCCACCGCCGCGATGAGTTCCACCCGTTCGGTGGGGGTCAGTTCGCCGGACTCCACCCCCAGTCGCAGGAGGATCTTGAGGTTCACCTCCCGATCCGAGCAGTCGACACCGCCGGAGTTGTCGATGAAGTCGGTGTTGATGCGTCCGCCGGCGCGGCTGAACTCGATACGGCCGAGTTGGGTGAAGCCGAGGTTCCCCCCTTCCGCCACGACCCGACACCGGAGATCCGAGCCGTTCACCCGCACGGCGTCGTTGGCCTGGTCGGCGGCGGCCGACTGCTCTTCGTTGGTCGCCTTCACGTACGTTCCGATCCCTCCGTTCCACAGGAGGTCGACGGGCGCCTTCAGGATGACCCTGATGAGCTCTGGCGGGCTGAACGTCTGCTCCTCGGTGCCCAGCGCCCGGCGCGCCTGGGGTGAGATGGAGATCTTCTTGTCGGAGCGCGACCAGACCCCCCCGCCTTCGGAGATGAGGTCCCGGTCGTAGTCGTCCCACGACGAGCGCTGAAGGCCGAACAGCCGCCGGCGTTCTGCGAACGAGGTCGCCGGGTCGGGGTCCGGGTCGATGAAGATGTGCCGGTGGTCGAAGGCGGCGACGAGTCGGGCCTGGGGTGACTGGAGCATCCCGTTCCCGAAGACGTCGCCAGACATGTCGCCGATCCCGACCGCCGTGAACGGTTCGCTCATGACGTCGACTTCCAGCTCCGAGAAGTGCTGCTTCACCGACTCCCACGCCCCCCGGGCAGTGATGGCGAGGGCCTTGTGGTCGTAGCCGTTGGAGCCACCCGAGGCGAACGCGTCCCCGAGCCAGAAGCCGTACTCCTGGGCGATCTGGTTGGCCGTATCCGAGAACCTGGCGGTTCCCCGGTCGGCCGCCACGACGAGGTACGGATCGTCCCCGTCGTGGAGCCGAACGTGGGGAGGGTGGACAACCTCACCGGCCACGATGTTGTCGGTCACGTCGAGGAGTCCACGTATGAACGTGATGTAGGCGGCCCGGGCGTGCTCGACCGCGTCGTCACCTTCGGCCGGGTGTCGCCTCACCACGAAGCCACCCTTGGCGCCGGTCGGAACGATGATGGCGTTCTTCGTGACCTGGGCTTTCATGAGGCCCAACACCTCGGAGCGGTAGTCCTCCTGGCGGTCCGACCACCGGATGCCACCCCGCGCGACCATCCCGCCTCGCAGGTGGACGCCCTCGACGTCCGGGGCATAGACGAAGATCTCGTAGCGAGGTTTGGGGTCGGGCATGTCCGGGACCTGGGCGGAGCGCAACTTGAGGGCCAGCGAGGTCGACGCCGGATTGAAGGCATTCGTGCGGACGGTGGCGTCGATGAGTCCGACGAAGCCCCGGAGGATCCGGTCCTGGTCGAGCGAGCGGACGCCGTCGAGAGCCCCGAGGATCTCTTCTCGCACCGCCCGCTCCTCGGCCTCTGCCCCCTCGGGATCGAACCGGGCTCTGAACAACGAGAGGATCATGCGGGCGATGGTCGGGTGGTCCGCGAACGCGTCGTTCGTGTAGTCGGCCGTGAAGGACGGTGCGACCCGCCGCCAGTACTTCCGGTAGGCGCGCAGGATCCCAACGTCGCGATGGTCAAGCCCCCCGCTCACGACGAGCCTGTTGAGCGAGTCGAACTCGGCCTCTCCTTCGAGCGCCGCCCGGGTCGCCTCGCAGACGCGCACCGCGCACTCCTCAAGGGTGAGTGGCCGGCCGTCCGAACCGAGCACACCGAAGTCGTGGACGAACATCGAGCCATCGGCGCCGCCGAGCCGGGTAGGAACCGACTCGAGCACGCGGAGGCCGAGGGCTTCGAGTACCGGCAGCATCTCCGACAGGTCGAGCCGGCCCCGTCGGCTGTAGACGCTCAAGCGGGTGAGGACGGCTCCCGGACCCGGCTCCTCCTGGAGTCCGATGACCAGGTCGGCGTCGCCGGCCTCCAGTTCCTCGAGGCGTTGGAGGTCCCCGGCCGAGACCTCCGGGCTCGTGGACGTCTTGTAGTACTCCGGGAGCCGCACCGACCACCGGGCGACGAGCGAGGCCGCTTGGTCGGGCTCCATCAACGAGGAAAGCACGTCCACGACCCGGTCATCCCAGGTTCGGCAGAGATCGATGACTTCCTGCTCCAGAACGTCGAGGGGCACGGTTGGCATCGCCCCATCGCTCCAGACGGTGAAGTGGAGCCGCGCGTGGATCCCCTCGGAGAGCGCGAGGCGATAGTCGATGGAGGATCCGGCGTATCGGTCGAGGAAGAGGTTCTGGATGTCGCGGCGGAGGTCCGCGGAGAACACATCCCGCGGCATCGACACCATGATCGACACGGAGCGGGCGAGGCGGTCCGGCCGGACGAACAGCCGAACATCGCTCCGCTCCTCGGCTTCGAGGAGCCCGAAGACGGTCGCCCGGATGTCCTCGTCCGGGGTCGTGAAGAGCTCGTCCATGGGGAACGAGTTGAAGAGCTGGACGGTGCCCTTGTAGTCGTGCGATCCCTCGATGAGGTCTTCGCTCTCGATGATCTGGGCGAGCTTCTGGCGGAGGAGCGGAATGCTGGCGACCTCGGCCATGTACGCCCGGGACGTGAACAGGCCGAGAAGCCGGGCCTCACCCAATACCTGTCCTTCAGGCCCAATCACGCGCAGGCCGACGTAGTCCATCCGGGCCCGACGGTGGACGGTCGAGAAACTGTTCGCCTTGCTCACGACGAGGAGGAATCCGTCTTCGTAGCGCGCTCGAACGGCCGGGCTCATGTCTTCGAGGAGCACCGGTTCGCGCAACGACGAGTCGGCGGCGTCGGACAGGATCCCGAGCCCGGACCCGGGTGTCACCTGGATGGCGGCTCCTGCGGGCGTCTCGGTGATCTCGTACTCCCGGTACCCGAGGAACACGAAGTTGTCGTCGAGCAGCCATTCGAGGAACTCGATGCTCTCGTCGATGGACGCCTGGTCGTACCGAGCACCGGAACGCGTCGCCAGATGGATCATGTGGCCGACCGTGCCGCGCAGTTTCGTGAAGTCGCGGACGGCCCGACGCACGTCTTCGAGGACGTCACGCAACGCCGCTTCGAGGGCGTCGGCATCCTCCGCGGACAGGAGCCGATCGAGTTCGTAGTGCTGGACGGACACCCGGTGCGTACTACCCCGGGCGTGTTCGACCGCCACGATCGCCCCGGCGCTGTTGCGAACGACGCCGATGACGGGATGGATCATGACGTCGATCCCGTAGGCGCGGTCGAGGATCTCACCGGTGACCGAGTCGACGAGGAACGGCGAATCGTCGACGGCGACCTCGACAATCGAGCACCGGGGGTCGTCGACGTCGTCGACGGCCACCCGGACCCTCGCCTCACCGTGGCCGTCGATGCTGGCGAAGTCGAACAAGCCCGCGGCCTCGGCGGCAATGTGGGCCTCGCCCACCGACTCCAGATGCTCGGGAGGGGTACGACGCAGGTAGGCGTCCGTGAACTCCTCGACCGCGCGCGTGTGTGGGTCCGGCACAACGGGAACCTTATCGGCCTCGGTGCCGGGAATCGCGCGACGGATCCGCCCGGGGTCCGGGCGGCATCGACTCAGCGGCGCTGATATGGTCCTGAAGCCATCAGGAGAGGAACTCACACACCATGAATCGACGACTCCTCACACTCCTCGCAGTGCTGGCGATCCTGGCCGCCGGATGTGGTTCCGACACCATCGCCGAACAGATCATCGAGAGCAACGACGGGATCACCGACGTCAACATCGATGATGACGAGGTGACCATCGAGTTCGATGACGAGGAGGGCGGCGGCTCGCTCACCTTCGGCGGTGGCGAGATCCCCGATGGCCTCCCCATCCCGGTGCCCGGCGGGGGGACGGTGCAGACGAGCTTCGAGCAGTCCGGGAGCTACGCGGTGGGACTGGCGTACCCCGGTGAGGACTTCGACGACTTGGCCGAGTTCTACGGCGACTGGGTGGCGTCGCAGGACGCCCAGAATGTGTCCACGTCATCGACGACGAACCCCCGGTCGCAGAGTTGGTTCGGCGAACGAGCCGACGGCGAGTTCATCATCACCTTGGTCGAGGTCCCCGACGGTTCGGGGAACCCAACCGTGCAGGTCTCTCTCAACTGGACCACGGCGGGCTGAACCCCGCCGTCGCCTGGCCCGGGAACGTGTCACCCGATTCGGGGGCACGTTCGTCCGTAGGGTGAAAGCATCTCAGGAGGCGGCATGAACTGGTGGCTACTCGAAATCATCGTGGCCGGGGTGCTGGTGGTCCTCGTGACGGTGCTGGGCCCCCTCATCAAGCGATTCGGCAAGGGCTACGCGGCAGACGTGTTCCGCGCCAATCCCCGGACCGGCAAGAGCTACCTCGTGCTGATGGACTTCGCCTACTACCTGATCTTCGGCGCCTACATCCTCTTCACCGTTCAGTTCGAGCGCGACATCGGCGCGGGCTGGACCAAGGAGGTGGGCGGAGCGCAGCTCGAGGCCTCAGTGATCAGGGTCGGGGGCATGCTCCTCCTCATGGGTCTCCTCCATGGCCTCAACGTTCTCAGCCTCCCGGTGATCGGGCGCCTCTTCAGTCTGAACCGGACGCTTGACGGCGATCCCGACCCCACACCGTCGAACCAGGCCTGATCATGGCCCTGGCCCTCGACGGCCGACGCATTCCGCCCCGCGGGGTACTCATCGCCCTCTTCTCACTGAAGTCAACAGGCGACGCGGCAGCCGTCACCCACCAGGCCCAGGCGACCTCGAGGACAGCGGACGAACTCGTCACTCGCCTGTTCAATGAGGAGGGGGCGGCCCTCGTCCGCCTGGCCCGCCTTTTCACCGACGATCGGAACGCGGCCGAGGACCTTGTCCAGGAGGCGTTCATCCGCCTCCACCGGTCGGCGGGGAGGATCCGCGACATGGAGAAGGCGGCCCCGTACCTTCGGTCGATCGTCCTCAACCTGGCACGCGATCACAACCGACGGGGCCTCATGTCCCTCCGGCATCGGGACGCCATGAAACCCGATGGTGTGGCCATCCCGCTGGAGGACATCGTCGTGGCCTCGGCCGACCACCGCCGCGTGGTCGACGCGCTCCGTGACCTCGCTCCGCGCCAGCGGGACTGCCTCGTCCTTCGCTTCTTCCACGACCTGTCCGAACGGGAGATCGCCGAGACGCTGGGGATCTCGCCCAACTCGGTCAAGACCCACTGTCGGCGGGGCCTCGCCACCCTCGGCGACCGGCTGGGAGGTCCCCAATGAGCACCGAACAACGCCTGCTTGAGGTCTTTGCCGAAGCACACGCGTTCGAGCCCAGCCCGGACCTGTGGGACCGTGTCGTCCATTCGATCGAAGAGGACCGCCTCCACCGACGGCGGGTGCTGCGGTCGTTCCTGGTGACGATCGGCGTGCTCGCCGGCGCCGCGCTGGTCGCCGCCCTCAACCTCGAGGACGGGGCCGGGGTGCGTCGGCTTCCTGCCACTCGAATCGACTGGCGAGTGGTCGAGACCCTCGAAGCCGTGACCCTGACCATCCTCGCCCTCGTCGTCGCCCCGGCCATTCGGCGCTTCGGCCGAGGGTATGTCGAGGACATCCTCCACTCGAGTCCCGGCAGTGGAACGCGGCTCCTCAACCTGCTCGACACCGCCTACTACCTCCTCCTGGCGGGCTTCATCCTCATGACGACCCAGCTCTCGCCGAGCCCCGCCTACCAACTGTTCCACCCGGGAGGACAAGTGGGTGACGCTGCCGTGCGGATCGGTCAGATGTTGCTCATCATCGGGGTCCTGCACGCGTCGACGCTCATGGTCCTGCCATTGGTTGGGCTGGTCTTCAACGCCAACCGAATCGGAGCCAAGTTGCCCCGTTGGATCACCCTGACGGTGCTGTTCCTGGCGCTGCAACTCCTCGGCGTGGTGGCACTGGCCGCCATCGGAGGGTTGGGTCCCGACGGCTGATGTCACCCACGCCGGCGAAGCAGTCGTCTGTACTCGTAACGGAGAGAAGGAGACAGATGACCGCCACCGCAACCCGCCCGATCTCGGAAGTGCGCACTCGCGCGATGGAGAGCGTTCGGCAACTTGTCGCCTCGGGCCTCGCTGCCACGCTCGCCGGCCTCATCGTCGGCGGCATGGGCGGTCGCCTCGCCATGCGAGTCTCGGCAATGCTCAATCCGAACGCCACTGGGCGGCGGACCGAGGCAGGCGAGATCGTTGGTGCGATCACAGCTGAGGGGACCATCGCGTTTCTCATCTTTGGAGGATTCCTGACCGGAGTGATGGTCTCGGTCTTCTGGATATCAGTTCGGGCCTGGCTCCCGGAGTCGAGACCGTGGCGGAGCCTCGGCGCGTCCATCGCCGCGATCTCTGTCGTCGGGGCCATGGTGATCGAAGGCGGCAACTTCGACTTCTTCTTCCTCGATCCCGCCTGGCTCCACGTCCTCATGTTCACGATCATTGTTGGCTCCGCCGGCTGGCTGACCGCCTGGCTCGACACGCGACTGGTTGCCAAGCTGGCCTCAACAAGGGGTTTCACGCCGATCGCTTTCCCGCTCCTCGGCCTTGGCGGAGCGATGGTGGTGCTGACATTGACAGCCTCCCGGAGGGACGGCTTCCTCGGCTTCATGACCGGGGAGATCGCAGGCATCGGGGTGGACACGCTCCCACTGTGGGGACTGACGTTCATCGCGGTCCTGGGGACAATGGTCCTCCGCATCAGGGGTCGATCGGTCCCGTCTTGGTTGCGGGTCGGAGGCACCGGGACGACGGCGCTGGCCGTATTGGTGGGGCTTGTGCTGTTCTCCCAGCAGGTTCTGGTGATCCTCTAGGACGACCCTGGCCCCGCCAAGGCCTATCGGACTCGGCTACACCAGCCGACGGGACCGGTTGATGGCCAGTACTGCCGAACCCTTGACATGACTGGCGAAAACCAGCTCCCCCAGGGGAAGGGTCCGAAGTGAACGGGTGATCCCGGCCAGGGCGCCGAGGTCCTCCTCCCCCGCCGTTCCGAACATCACCGACGCCTCGTCACCCAACCACAACTCGTCAATGCTCACCTCGTTCCACACGATCATCGGGTAGGACGCGTCGGGAGGTCCGTCGATCGATGGGATGTGCTTGTACCCGAGCCAAGGGAAGGAGTTGACCCGCTTCTCGGCCGTTCGCCGCACGAGGACGTTCTGTTCCTTGCACCCTCGCACTTCCAGCCGCACCACCTCGTGACCCCACACGGAGGCTGAAGCCCGCAGGTTGTCGTCGGTCGCCGCCCGGATCGCCGTGATGTCGCCGTGGATCTTGGGAATCCCGATGAGTTCCCGACCGAGGACGATGGGAACGGCTCGGTCCTCCCACACGACGAGGATGCACAGCCCGTCGACCGCCTCCTGCCCTTCGAACCGGGCGGCAACACCCACGTAGGCGACGCGGTACCCGTCGCCGGCCATGAAGTCGACCCGGTCATAGTCACCGAACGCGATCGTGACGGTGGCTGCATCGGGGATCTGGAAGCACTCGGGTACGAGATCGCGGACCGCATCCGGGTCGGTCCGGAACGTGGCGGAGATGCTCTCGGCGGCCCCGTAGACCCGGCCGGGTCGGGTCTCGCGGTCGAACACCGGCCCCATGATGAGGGGCATCGAGTACACCTTGGCCGGATCGAGCTTCATCGGCTGCCTCCCGTGGCCATTGTCCACCCGATCGGTCGAAGCCGTCAAGGTCCGGGGCTGTCTCCCGGCACCGTCAGGCCGGGTCGACCGGACTCGCCCCGTCGACGATGGCCGCCGCCCGGGAGGCGAAGGCAACCCGGATCCACTCGTCCACGATGACGTAGAACTCCCCGGCCTCGACGGCGTCGAGAATGCGCTCGGCCAACTTTGATGGCGGCCGGCCGCCGGCAACCGCGGCCCGCATGCCCTCCAGGTCGTCCCTGAAGCGGACGGCTCGGTCCTCGTCGACCTCGGGGACATTCCGGAGGACGGCGGGGCGGTTTCGTTCGTTGTCGGCCATCCGGGTCTCGATGAGTCCGGGGCAGACGACGGTCACTCCCACCTCGTGGCCGGCCCGTCGCAGCTCGTGGTACAGCACCTCGGAGACCGCAACGATGCCGTGCTTGGTGGCGGCGTAGGGCGCCATCCCCGGTGGGGAGAGCAGGCCGGCGGCCGAGGCCACCGACACGACATGCCCCCGCCCGCGCTCGACCATCCCGGGGAGAAACGCAGTCAACCCGTTCGTCAGGCCGCTCAGATTCACGCCCACCACCCACTCCCAGTCGGACCGGGTGAGCTCCCACGTCGGGGGGCCGACGGTGCCGACGCCGGCGTTGGACACGAGGACGTCGACGACCCGCCCCTCGGCTTCCAACACGCCCGCGACCCGATCCCACTCCCCCGACTCGGCAACGTCCATCACGACTGGACGCACGCTGCCGATGCTCGACAGCCGGTCGGCCTCAGCCAGCAGCCGTGGTTCCTCGATGTCGATCATGACCACCGAGGCTCCGCGGTCGAGGAAGGCCTCGGTCAACGCCAGACCCAGTCCGGAGGCTGCCCCGGTCACGATCGAGGTGCAACCCCCCAGCTTCATCGCCGCGCCTACTCGTCCCGGAAGTCGCCCACGGCGCCGTCGAGTGATTCCCGAATGAGGTCGGCGTGCCCGACGTGGCGGGCCGTCTCCTCGATCATGTGGATGAGGATCCACCGCAGGGACAACTCCTTGCCCGGCTTGGCGGCGACCTGGTCGAGTGAGGTGGCGGCCCCCACCGCGACCCTCGACAAGACGCACGCCTCCTCGTACCGCTGGCGGATGAGTGAGAAGTCGAGGTCGTCGGCCACGTTGAAGTCCCAGTCACCGTCGGCTTGCCAATCGACCGAGGCCCAGGGTTCGAGGGGCTCCTCGCCGAGGAAGACCTCGTTGAACCAGTAGTGCTCGACGAGGGCGAGGTGGTGTACGAGGCCGGCCAGGGTCAACGTCGAGGGGGCGAGGCGCCGGTTGACGGCGCCCGGCGGGAGTCCGGACGCCTTGTCGACGATGAGGGCCCGGTAGTAGTCGAGGAACGCCGACAGCATCTCCCGTTCCGGTGCCGTCCGTGCCGGGTGGGGAGGATGGGCCATCCCACCACCCTACGCACCCGCGCGCTGGAACCCAGGGTTCAGGCGCGCGTATTTCGCGCGATCTGGCCCACGGTTCGAGCGCGCGCTGCAACCCAGGGTTCAGGCGCGCGTATTTCGCGCGATCTGGCCCACGGTTCGAGCGCGCGCTGGAACCCAGCGCCGCCTATAGCCACCTCCGCACACGTGACGTGTACTCCGTCCACTCCTCGCCCAGTCTGTCCTCCAGGTAGCGCTCTTCGGGACGAATCGCGCCAAACCAAAGAAGGATGACGACGACCGGTAGCAGCGCCATCGGCCACAGGGTGTTGACGGCGATGGCAACGCCGACGTAGACGACCAACACGCCGAGGTAGATGGGATTGCGAGACCACCGGTACGGCCCGTGTGCCACGACCGTCGTCGTCGGCCCGGAGAACGAGGAGTCCGTCCCGGCCCGGACCAGTGTCATGCCCGCCGTGATCATCACGCTGACGCCCACGACCACGAGCGGCACCGCGATCACGAACCTGAGGGCACCGTCGGCCATGAGCTGCCACGGGGTGACGAGGTGGATGGCGATACCGACCAAGAGCGGCAACGCCACGAGCAAGGGCGGCGGTACCTTGGGCTTCAAGGCCCCGCTGTCATCGATTTCCATACGAGCCTCCTCCGTGCCGCCACCACGACAGCAGGTCCCGGCCACAGGCCGTCGGCGGCGACTGGCAATGACAAGGGCATCCGGGAGCGCGCTACACACCTCCGACTCCACTGACCCAGCATGAAGGCCGCGGCGAAGCGCTCAGCCGGATCGAACCGGGCTGTCCTCCTCCATGCACGATTGTCACCCGCCGCGGCGCGGGCGTCAAGGGGTGATCGACACGCTCACCCGGCGCCCGCTGGAACCCAGGGTTCAGGCGCGCGTATTCCGCGCGATCTGGCCCACGGTTCGAGCGCGCGCTGGAACCCAGGGTTCAGGCGCGCGTATTCCGCGCGATCTGGCCCACGGTTCGGTTGGGGGTCGCACCCGCAGCGGGACCCGACCCGGTCCGCCCTAGGATCGCCCGGCAATGGAGGACCTCCCATGAACCCCACGAGAGGCGCTCCGCCAAACCGGTCGCGGGTCGTGGAGGCCCACCGCCTCGTCCGCCGAGCGTTCGCGGTCGCAGCCGGGTTCGGGGTGACGGCGGCTGCGTGGGCCGTGGTCGTGTTCATTCGCGGTGGGTCGTGGTGGGGTCCGCTCCACGCGTTCTTGGCAGGGGTCGTCCTGGCGGCGATATCGGGGGCATCGCAGATGTTCACGATCACCTGGTCGTCGGCGCCCGCACCACCACGGAGGTCCAGCCTCGCCCAGGGATCCGCCCTCGTGGTCGGCGTCGCCCTCGTCCTCGTCGGCGTTGCCAACGGGCTCGATGTCGCAACCTGGGTCGGAGCCGGACTCGTCGTGACGTCCCTCGCCCTCCTCGGGGTCAATCTCCTCGGGATCATCCGCCGCAGCCTCCTCCGCCGCTTCGACCTCTCGATCCGCTTCTATCTCCTCGCTCTCGCATGCGGCACCGTCGGCGTGACCCTCGGCGCGCTCCTCGGCACCCACACCCTCACCGGTGACACCTACGCCACTGCTCGCTCGGTGCACCTCCACCTCAACATCGTCGGCCTCATCGGACTCACCATCATCGGGACGATCCCGACGCTCCTGCCCACCTTCGCCCATCGTCGAGCGGTGAGCGGCCGCGAAGCGGTTCTCGGATGGCGGATGTCCGTGGTCGCTGCCCTCCTCATCGGCGGGGGCCTCGTCGGGCCCCTATGGCTCGTTGGCGTCGGGACCCTGCTCGTGGGCGTCGCGGCGATCACCATGACGGTCGGAATCGTCGTCCGCCTCGGCCGAAAGGGACTGACCGAGGCCCTTCCCTACCTCCACGTGGTTGCCGGCATCGGATGGCTGGCGTCCTGGACCGTCATCGACGCCGCAGCGGTCTTCACGGGATCTCCGCTCCCGCCGTTTTCGGGGTGGACCGGAGCGGCCGTCGTCGCCGGGATTGGACAGGTGCTCCTGGGGTCGGTGGCCTACCTGTTCCCCGTGGCGATGGGCGCCCCGGTGACAGAGAACCTCCACCGAATGGGCCGATGGCCGGTGATCCCCCTCGTCGTCGCCAACCTCACTGGGATCTTCCTCGCCGCCGGGTTCCCGGGAGCGGCCGGAGCTGCAGGTGCGGTGTGGCTCCTCGATGTCGTACGACGGGTCGTGCTCGTTCGAAAGCCCATCCGAGACACCTAGCCAGGCGCCCCGGATCGCCGGCGCCGGCACCCGCCGACCACCGCTGCACCACTTACTTGCATTACGCAAGTAAGGGCAATAGATTCGCCTCACCACCGCCGATCGGAGCCGTCCATGTCCGCCAGCCAGCGTTTCGACACCGTCGTCATCGGAGCCGGGGTCGCCGGCCTCGGAGCGGCGGCTCTCCTCGCCAAGGATTTCGGCCAGCGCGTCCTGGTGCTCGAACGCGCCCCGTTCATCGGTGGACGGACGCTCTCCTACGTCGGCACGGGGAACACGGTCGTCGCCGACGGGATCGAGATGGACGCCAAGGCGTTCCGCAAGTCCCTCGCGTATGCCCACTGCTACCTGGGCAAGTGCACGCCCAGCATCGAGGAGATCTTCGATCGGGGCCTGCTCGATGGCCGCACCTTCGAGGCGGGGGGCCACGGCCTCTTCTGGGGAAACAAGAGCCGGGTCGACCACCTCATGGGTCACCTCGGCGTGAGCTGGAACCTGCCGGTCAACAAAGGCCTGGCGTTCATCGAGTGGGAGGGAGAGGACAAGGAGACGAAGCACCATCAGGTCCACAAGGGCCAGCGGTACCAGTGGATGTCGGAGGAGGGGTTCAACGCCACGATGCTCCAACTCACCGACATGGCGACCTCGACGTTCGAGGACATGGCCAAGCTCATGCGGACTCCGCTGCAGGATTGGCTGGCCGAACGGAACATGCACCCCGAGGCCTACAAGTACATCAAGGTCCTCGCCGCCTCCCAGACGGCCCAAGCCGAGCCGGCCATGACCCCGGCCGGCGACTTCCTCGGCTACATGGCCATTGCCGGCAAGATCGGGATGAACCTCGTCAAGGGGTCTGTTGCCACCGCCGACAGCCCCGGCACGATTGCCATCCCCCAGCAGTTCGAGCAGGTGGTGCTCGAGCACGGGGGCGAGGTGCTGCGCGACACCCCGGCCCTGGAGGTCCTCATCGAGGAAGGCAAGGTGACCGGCGTGCTCATCCGGTCCCATGACAACGCCTACGACTCCGAGCGGGTCGTGCATGCCGACAACGTCATCTGCACGATCCCCCCCAAGTACATCTTCCGTGTTCTGCCCAAGAAGTGGTTCCCGGCCGAGTGGGTGACCCTGCTGGAGCAGAAGTTCTGGGGCGCCGGCCTGCTCACCGGCTACTTCGGCATGAAGCGGTCCCTCTTCCCCGACATCGAGATCGACGAAGGCAGCTTCGTCTACATGCCCGGCATCACCACCCCCGAGGAGGGGTTCATCGGCGTCGTCGACATGGTGATGTGCGACTTCACCGCCTGGGGTGAAGGGACCGCCAAGCGAGCCCCCGAAGGCAAACGGGAGTACCTGTTCTCGACCGCCCTCACCGACGAGGAAATGCGCAATCCCGACAAGGTGAACCGGGTCATCGAGTTGTGCGAGGCCTGGGCCCGGCGCACCTTCCCCAGTTGGGACCAGGACCTCGAGTTCGGTATCTGGACCCCGAGTCCGGAGGCCTACGGCCTGTGGCGCCCGGTGGGCGAGGACCGCCCCGACGTGGTCTCCCCCGACGTGGAGGGCCTCTACTTCGCCGGGGACCAGTACGGCCGACGGCTGTGGGGGGGAGGCATCGACGGCGCCGCCCTCTCGGCGATCATGTGCGTGGACGCCATGATGGGATCGGACCTCGAGACCGAGATCATGCCCGAGTACCACCGGGGCGTGCCGGACCTGGCCGTCCAGGACGCGTGACACGGCCCGAGCGGCCGGGGACCCGACCGGTCTCGGATCGCCATCGAATCGACGAGGACGGCCTCGTCTCCTGGTTCGATGCTGCCCTCGAGGAGTTCGCCGGTCCGGCGACGCTCCGCCAGTTCGCCGGGGGCCAGTCCAATCCGACCTTCCTCGTCTCGGCCGAGTCGGGGGAGTACGTCGTCCGCAAGCAACCACCGGGGAAGCTGCTCCCGTCAGCGCACGCCGTGGACCGGGAGTACCGGGTGCTCGCCGCCCTGGCATCAACCGGGGTTCCGGTGCCCGTCACCCGAGCCTTCTGCGACGACGCCGCGGTGATCGGCACGCCCTTCTACGTCATGGACTACCTCCCGGGACGGGTGTTCACCGACCCGCTCCTTGCAGGCCTGGACGACGCCGATCGCACCGCCGTCTACGACTCGATGAACGACACGCTCGCCCAGATCCACCTCGTCGACTGGCGAGCTGTCGGGCTCGAGGGCTTCGGGCGCCCCGAGAACTACTTCGTCCGCCAGGTGGACCGCTGGACGTCGCAGTACGATAAGACGAAGGTGGAGGACGCCCCCGAACTGGACGCTCTGCGGGACTGGGTCCGGGCCTCCGTCCCCGACGACGACACGGCCACGATCGTCCACGGCGACTTTCGGCTTGGCAACCTCATCATCCACCCCACCGAGCCACGGGTCGTGGCCGTGCTCGATTGGGAGCTCTCGACGATTGGCCACCCCTTGGCCGATCTCGCCTACAACTGCATGACCTACCACTTCCCCGCCGGGCACCCGATCGGCCCCGGGTTCGTCGATGCCCCCGAGGCCGCCCTCGCGGGCATCCCGTCGGAGGATGAGTACCTCGAGGCCTACGCCGGTCGCACCGGACGGGACCCCCGACCGCTGTGGCGGTTCTGCATGGCGTTCAGCCTCTACCGGGTGGCTGCCATCCAGCTCGGGGTGTACGCCCGAGCCCGCCAAGGCAACGCCGCATCGGAGACGGCCATCCTGTTCGGCGAGAGCTACCGCCTCGTGGCCCGGGCCGGCCACCGTGTGGCGATGGGCGGCTGACATGGCGCTTCGCATCACCCACGACTGCATCGCCTGCGGCGCCTGCCAGTGGGCCTGCCCCAACGAGGCGGTGGTGGGCGGGGTCCGGCTCTACGCCATCATCGGCCGGCGGTGCAACGAGTGCGTGGGCCAGTTCGACGTCCCCCAGTGCGTCGAGGCCTGTCCGATCGACTGCATCATCCCTCGCCCGGCGGCCTGAGCCCTAGCGGCGCCGGCTGTCCACGTCGGCGAGGACCTCGGGCGGGGTGAGGTAGGCGGCCATGGTCCCCCGCCGTGCTTCGGCTTCCCGCATCTCCCGGCGGGCGATGGACCGGATGTGCACCTCGTCCGGGCCGTCGGCCAGGCGCAGGGCCCGGCCCCAGGTCCACAGGTCGGCGAGCGGCGTGTCGGGGGTGAGCCCCATGGCCCCGAACACCTGCATGGCCCGGTCGACCACCTCGGTCTGGAGCCGGGGCACGAGGGCCTTGATCATCGAGATCTCCTTGGCCGCCCCCTTGGCGCCGTGACGGTCGATGAGCCACGCCGTCTTGAGGACGAGCAGGCGGGCCTGGTCGATCTCGATCCTCGAGCGGGCGATCCAGTCGGCGACCACGCCGTGCTGGTGGAGGGCGCTGCCGAAGGTCTTGCGCTCCGGGGCTCGCTCGCACATGAGCTCGAGCGCGAGTTCGGCCTGCCCGATGCTGCGCATGCAGTGGTGGATGCGCCCCGGGCCGAGTCGGGCCTGGGCGATGGCGAACCCGGATCCCTCTTCGTGGAGGAGGTTGGTCACCGGTACCTGGACGTTGCGGAACAGGACCTCGCAGTGTCCCTTGGGTGCGACGTGGTTCATGACCGGCACGTTGCGGACGACCTCGACGCCGGGCGTGTCGAGGGGAACGAGGACCATGCTCTGCTGGTGGTGCCGATCGGCTTCGGGGTTGGTGACCCCCATGAGGATGGTCACCTTGCAGCGGGGGTCGGCCGCACCGGAGGAGAACCACTTCCGACCGTTGATGACGTAGACGTCGCCGTCGCGCCTGATCGATGTCTGGATGTTGGTCGCATCCGAGGAGGCGACGTCGGGTTCGGTCATGGAGAAGCACGACCGGATCTCCCCAGCAAGGAGAGGATCGAGCCAGCGCTCCCGCTGCTCGGGGGTGGCGAACAGGTGCAGGATCTCCATGTTGCCGGTATCGGGGGCACTGCAGTTGAAGACCTCCGACGCCCACATGACCCGGCCCATGATCTCGGCGAGGGGGGCGTACTCGAGGTTGGTGAGGCGCTGCCCGGGTTCGTCGTCGCGCAGGCCGGGGAGGAACAGGTTCCAGAGACCCTCGTCGCGGGCCAGCACCTTGAGGTCTTCCATGAAGGCCGGGTGGGTGTTGCCCGCCGCCACTTCGGCGGTCCACACCGGGATCTGGGGGACGATGTACTCATCCATGAAGCGGCGGACTTGGGCCTGCAGCTGCTGTACCTTCGGGCTGTACTCGAAATCCACGGGTGGCTCCAGGGGTCGGGGGGGTCGATCGAGGCAGCCCGGTCGACTTGCGTAACAGGAGTATAATTGCCCGATCTCGCGCCCCACACGTGCCGCTTCGAGCCAGATCCGCGCCAACTCGGTCTACCGGGCACTGGCAGCGGTCGGCGACCGTTGGTCACTGCTCATCCTGGGGGCGGCCTTCAACGGCTGCGTCCGCTTCGGCCAGTGGCGACAGGCCATCGGCATCGCCAGCAACGTCCTTTCGAACCGCTTGACCCACCTCGTGGAGCTCGGCTGTTTCGAACGGCAGGCCGGTGACGACGCCCGCGGCTTCGAGTACCACCTGACGACCCAGGGCTTCGACCTCTACCCGGTGGCGCTCATGTTCTGGCGCTTCGACCAGCTGTGGTCCGAGCCCCGGCTTCTCCACCCCGACACCCTCACGCACGGCTCCGACGAACACGAGATGATGCCGGTGATGGTGTGCGGGGGGTGTGGTACCGAAGTGCGTTCGCGCGACGTCCGGTACCAGGACGGTCCGGGGGCGGGGACCGAGGAATCGCCTCCCCCGCGGGTGAGTCGACGGTCGTCGGTGACCCTCGGGTCGAGCGGGGCCCGGCATTCGACCTTGTTCGGGGAGTCGGTCGACCGCTTGGGTGACCGGTGGACCCAGATGGTGCTGGCGGCGCTCTTCCTGGGTGCCAACCGGTTCGACGAGATCCAACGGGAGTGTGGAATCGCCCCCAACATCCTCTCCCTGCGCCTCAAGGAACTCGTGGACGGCGACCTCCTCCTGCGCAGGCGCTATCAGTCGGGGCCGGATCGGTTCGAGTACGTCCTCACGCCCAAGGGCCTCGACATGTACCCGATCGCCCTGGCCCTCATGACGTGGGGCGATCGGTGGATGGCCGCCGAAGGGCCACCGCTGCTCCTCACCCACTCGTCGTGCGGATCGTCGTTGAACCCTGCCGTGGTGTGCCGGTCCTGTCGCCAGGTTCCGACGCCGCGAGAGGTGGCATTCGGTTCCGCCGCCGCCTGACGATCATCCCGGCTCGGTGATCGTCAGCCCTCCGTCGACCACGATGGTCTGGCCGGTGATGTAGGCGGCCCCCTCGGAGGCGAGGAACACGGCGACCCCGCCCACGTCGTCGGGGAGCCCGATCCGGCGAACCGGAGTCTTGCGCTCGACGCCGGCCAGCAGCTTCTCGTTCTCCCACAACGCCCGAGAGAAGTCCGTCTTGATGAGCCCGGGGGCGATGCAGTTGGCCCGCAAGCCCTGGGGGCCGAACTCGACGGCCAGGCTCTTGACGAGCGAGGAGTCTGCGGCCTTGGACATGCCGTAGACGGCGAGGGTCCCACTCCCCTGGTTCCCACCGATGCTGGACACGATGAGGAAGCTGCCCCCGGGCGCCATGTGGGGCGCCGCCAGCGTGCACAACCAGAAGTTGCTCCGCACGTTCGAGTTCATGATCTTGTCGTAGGCCTCGTCGGGCATGTTGGCCATCGGGCCGTAGTAGGGGTTGACCGCGGCGTTGCACACGACGACGTCGATCCTTCCCCACTCGCCGACGGCCGAGTCCACGAGGTGCTCGAGTTGCTCCTTCGTCGAGATGTTGCAGGGGACGGCGATGGCCTCTCCTCCGGCGGCCGTGATGGCGCCCACGACCTCGGCACAGGCGTCCGGCTTGCGGGACGACACGACCACCCTGGCGCCGGCCCTGGCCATGTTCTCGGCTATGGATCGTCCGATTCCGCGACTCGATCCGGTGATGACTGCCACCCGTCCCGTCAGGTCGAACATGTGCCTCCTCGCGTCGATGCCGAACTGTACGCGGCCTCACTTGCGTAACACAAGTCAGTCGGGTCCTCAGCTGAGGGCGGCTATCCGGAACCGGAGTCGACAGCCCGCCTTGGCCGGGTCGCATCGATGGAGCGCTTCGACGGACACACCGTCCAGTTGCTCCGCCAGGCCGCCGGCGAGTCCAAGGTGGAGCCCGCAGATCGTGTCGGGGTCGGCCGCGGCCACCTCGGCGAAGGGGCAGGCCCGGAGGACGAACTCGACCCGATCACCCCGCTGGCGCCGCTTGGGGTCGAAACCGCCGCGATGTATCGCCTCTTCGAGCCGATCGGCGGGCGACCGCCCTCCTGCCGGCATCGGGATGCCGGCGCCGGCTCGCCGACCAACCTCCTCGGCGGTGGCACCGGTACCGAGCATCTCCACCAGCAACTGGCTCAGGCCGACGTAGGGGCCGCTCGTCCCCCATCGCCCGTCGGCGGCCGGGTGGGCCCGGAACACGAGGCGGGGGCGACCCGGCCCGTCGGCCGCCACCGTGTCCCTGACCACGAGGCCGGCC
>JBFKVA010000038.1:0-20782 GCA_041635475.1 Acidimicrobiia bacterium
CCCAACCCACCCGTCGTCCTCTCGTACCTCGTCCTCTCGCCCCTCGTCCTCTCGTACCTCGTCCTCTCGTACCTCGTCCTCTCGTACCTCGTCCTCTCGTACCTCGTCCTCTCGTACCTCGTCCTCTCGTACCTCGACGCTCATATTGGCGTTAGCCCACGGCACCTTGCATAATGCGGTGTTCCCCCCGCAGGAGTCCCCTTCCCATGTCCTCCGTTGCCCTGAATGTCGAGACGGGCCGTCCCACGGGTTCTGCCGCGTCGCGCCGGTTGCGCGCCGAAGGCAAGGTCCCGGCCATCGTGTACGGCCACGGCACGGACGCCCTCCCCATCGCGGTCGACCACCGTGAACTCGAACTGGCGTTCCACACCGAGGCCGGCCGCAACGTCATCTTCAGCCTCGATCTCGGTGGCAAGGAGCAGACCGCCATCGCCCAGGCCGTCGAGCGGCATCCTTTCAAGCCGTTCATCACCCACATCGACTTCCTCCTCGTGAACCTGGATGAGGTCGTCACCGCCGAGGTTCCCATTCGGGTCGAAGGCGAATCGATCGGGACCCGGGCCGGGGCGGTCATGTCGGTCGTGCGCCCCCTCATCCAGGTGCGGGCGGTGCTTTCGAACCTCCCCTCGGAGATTCCTCTCGATGTCTCCGAGTTGGACCAGGGAGACACCCTGCGCATCAGCGACCTTCCTGTGTTCGAGGGCGTCGAGTACCTCGAGGATGACGGGCTCACCGTCGTCACGATCACGGCTGCCTCTCAGATCGATCTTCCCGAGGAGGAGGTCGAGGAAGAAGACCTCGAGCTTCTCGGCGAGGAAGGCGAGGAGGGCGAGGAAGGCGCCGAGTCCGCCGAGGAGATCCGCGAGGAATCCTCCGAGTAGGAGGCGCCATGGCCGTCATCGCCGGCCTGTGGAACCCCGAACCGCACTATCGGGGTACCCGCCACAACGTGGGGGCCGAGGTCGTCGACGTGCTCGCCCACCGCTGGGACGTCCCCATCGGTCGGGGGCCGCTTCGTGTCCGGGCTCGGGTGGCGGTGTCGCGTCGCGACTCCGGGCCGGTCGTGCTCGCACTCCCCAACTCGAACATGAACGTCATCGGTCCCCCCGTTCAGAGCGTCCTTCGCTACTACAAGGAGGCCCCAGGAGGTCTTCTCGTCATCCACGACGACATCGACCTCGAGTTCGGGCGTCTCCGGGTGGCGTTCGCCCGCGGACATGGAGGGCACAACGGAGTCCGCTCCATCCAGGAGGCGGTCGGGACGCGGGAGTTCTGGCGGCTCAAGCTCGGAGTGGGGCGTCCTCCCGGCCGGGTGGACCCGGCCGCCTTCGTGCTGCAGCGCTTCAGTCCCAAGCAGCGGGAGGAGATCGACGTGCTGCTCGAGGATGCCGCGGATGTCGTCGAGTTGTGGTTGAACGACCCCGAAGCCGCCCGCGAGCGGGCCGCCCACCGGTTCTGATGGCGCTCAGGCCACTCCTCCGAGCCGGGCTGGTGGCGCTTCTCGCCGCCCCCCTCATCGCGGCCATCTGCGTCCCGTCGGGAGCGTGGGAGGTGGCCGCCACCCCCGACGGTTCACTCATCATCTTCGACTCGGCCCGCGAACTCGCTCGCTCGGACGACTCGGGGGACACGTGGTACCTCACCGACTCGCTCCCCCTCGAGTCGACGCGAATGAGTCGGGAAACCTGTCTCGATGACGGGCGCTGCTTCCGTGTCAGGGGGGATGCCCTGGGCGTGGAGGAACTGGTCGACGAGACCTGGACCACGGCGTGGGAGTACCCCCCCGACCGGGTGGCGTTCGCCGGCCGGCAACTGCCCGGGCCGTGTGGCGACGGTCATGGGTGGCTGGGTCTCACCGGGGTCATGCCCGGCCCCGATGACGGTCGGTGGGCACTGCTCGTGCCGGCGGGCGCCGACGGTCTCATGGGCCTCTCCCACGACGGCAGCTGGGTGCGCGGGGTGTACGGCACGCCGGCCTCGCTGGGGTTCGAGCCGGCTGACCTCGACCTCCTCCCCGAGGGTGTGGCCGTGGGGTTCGGGGCGGTGGTGCTGCTGCTCCTGTTCGGGGTTCTGGATTTCAGGCGGGACTCGGCCCGGTTCCTGGCCGCGGCCGCCGGATGGGCGGCAACCGTGATCGTGTGGTGGGCGGTGCAGCGCACGGGGGCCCGGTCACTGCCGACCCTTGTCGGCTGGGCGTCCCTCCCTTTGGCGGTAATGCTCATCGCCTGTCGCCGTATGCGGTGCGACGTGGCGGAGATCCTCCTCGGTGGCTTCCTGGGCGGTGCGGTCGGAGCCGGGGTGATCGCCGTCGGGTCGAGCCACGCCTCCACCTCGTGGGGCATCACCCTGGCCGCCATCGCCGGGATCGTCACGACGTTCTCGGGGTTCGGGGTGCGGGGCCAACTGCAACGGCCACCGATCAGGCCGCTCCACCTGCTCGTCATCGGGACACTGGCGGCCCTGGCCGCGGTGGTGGCGTTCCAGCCGTTCCGGCTGTGGGCGGATGGCACCATCGCCGACAAGCGCTCGGCGGATGCGTTTGCCGCCGTCGTCGCGGTGGCGGCCGTGGTGGCCGCCTGGCGCCTCAGGCGGGTGATCGCCCGGGGCTGACACCCCGCCGGCCGGCTCCTTTAGCCTTCGTTCATGAAGCTCGTTGCTGCCATCGACCAGGGAACCACCTCCACCCGCTGCCTGCTCTTCGATCAGGCCGGGACCGTGCGCGGAAGCGCCCAGCAGGAACACGCCCAGGTGTTTCCCCGTCCGGGCTGGGTCGAGCACGACCCGGACGAGATCCGCACCCGAATGTGGTCGGTCATCGAGGGAGCCCTGGCCGATGCCGGGGTTGCGGCCTCGGACCTGGCTGCGGTGGGCGTGACGAACCAGCGGGAGACCACGGTGCTGTGGGACCGTTCGACGGGGCGCCCCCTTCACAACGCCATCGTGTGGCAGGACACCCGCACCGACCGGCTCTGTCGCGAACTGGGTGGCTACTTCGGACCCAACCGTTTCACGGCCGAGACGGGGCTTCCGCTCGCCACCTACTTCAGTGGGCCCAAGATCCGCTGGGCGATCGAGAACGTCCCGGATGTGGGGGCCGCGGCCGCATCGGGAGAGCTGGCGGTGGGAACGATCGACTCGTGGGTCCTGTGGAACCTCACCGAGGGTGCCGTCCACGCCACCGACGTGACGAATGCCAGCCGGACCCTCCTCATGCACATCGATCGCCTCGGCTGGGACGCCGACCTCTGCGAAGCAATCGGGGTCCCGGAGTCCGCCCTTCCCGAGATCCAGTCGTCGTCGGAGGTGTACGGCGCCGCCACAGGCGCGCTCGACGGCGTGCCCATCGCCGGCATCCTCGGTGACCAGCAGGCGGCCCTGTTCGGACAGGCGTGTACGCGGCCGGGGGAGGCCAAGGCCACGTACGGGACAGGTGCGTTCATGCTGCTCAACACCGGCACCCGGAGGGTGGGGTCCGATGCCGGACTCCTGAGCACCGTCGCCTACCGGCTGGGGTCGGAGGCCGCGGTGTACGCCCTCGAGGGCTCGATCGCCGTGGCCGGGTCGCTCATCCAGTGGCTGCGGGACAACATCGGCCTCATCTCGAGCGCGGACGAGGTGGAGGACCTCGCCCGGACGGTGGAGGACAACGGGGACGTGTACCTCGTCCCCGCCTTCTCGGGCTTGTTCGCCCCGTACTGGCGATCGGATGCCCGGGGTGTCATCACCGGCCTCACCGGGTTCGCCACCCGGGGCCACCTGGCTCGGGCTTCGCTGGAAGCCGTGGCGTACCAGGTCAAGGACGTGCTGGAGGCCATGCACTCGGACTCGGGCATCGAGTTGACCGCACTCAAGGTCGACGGGGGGATGGTGGTGAACGACCTCCTCATGCAGTTCCAGGCGGACATCCTCGACATCCCGGTGGTGCGGCCGTCGGTCATCGAGACGACCGCCCTGGGAGCCACCTACGCCGCCGGGCTGGCCGTGGGGTTCTGGGACGGTGTCGACGAACTCCGCGAGCTGTGGGCGGAGGACACCCGGTGGAACCCGGCGATGGCCGGCGAGCGACGAGCCTCCCTCCACGCCGGCTGGCGCAAGGCCGTGGACCGAACCCTGGGCTGGGTCGAGGACTGACCGCGCGCTGGAACCCAGGGTTCAGGCGCGCGTATTCCGCGCGATCTGGCCCACGGTTCGACCGCGCGCTGGAACCCAGGGTTCAGGCGCGCGATATGCGCGCGATCTGGCCCACGGTTCGAGGCGGAGGTCAGTCCGTCGCCTTCTCCCGGTCCCGGCGGAAGAGCCGGAGGCTGCCGAAGCCGCTGATCACCGCCATGTAGAACCCGAGGTCGTACCACCCACCCGAGTTGGCGACCTCGTAGATGCGCACGTCATCGCGGAAGATGGACACGATGAGTGAGATCGGCGCGATCCACCCGTGCCACACACCCCAGAAGAAGCCCGCGGGGTCGTCGATGGTGCTGGCACCGTCGCCGGGGAGGCAGGCGGTGAGGAGAACGACGAGGCCGAGGAGCAGCAGAACACGTTTCATGGCGGCAGGCTATCCAAACTCGGCTGTGAGGGCGGGACGGGGGGCCCGTTGGGTAGCCTGCCCGGGTGCACCTGGTCCCGAACCTCCTCGCCTCGGCCCGCATCGTCCTCGGTCCGGTGGTCGTGGCCCTCGCCCTGTCCGGGGCCGACCTGGCGCTGACGGCCGGCCTTTTCGCCATCGCCGCCAGCACGGACTTCTTCGACGGGTGGCTGGCCCGGCGCTGGAACCTCGAGTCGACGCTGGGGGCGTTCCTCGATTCGACAGCGGACAAGCTCCTCGTGACCGGGTCGCTGCTCGCCCTCATCGCCATCGATCGCGTCTCGGTCTGGTTGGCCCTCGTCATCGTCATGCGGGAGTTCATCGTCATCGCCCTGCGGTCGTTGACGGCGGTGGAGGGGACGCTCGTTCCGCCGTCGATCTGGGGGAAGCTGAAGGCGTCGGTCCAGTTCCTCGCGATCTTTCTGGCCTTCCTCCGGCCGGGCGGCGAGATCGGCGGCCTGTTCCTCGATGAGTGGGTCATGTGGCTGGCGGTCGTCGTCACCGTGCTCTCGGGGTGGGGCTACGTCACCGCCTTCAGTGCCCACGTGAGGCGGGCGGCCGACCACCAGTGAGTGTCGTCGTGCTCACCGGGGGTTCGGGAGTCGTCGGCGGTGCCGTGCTCTTCCACCTCCTGGCCGCCGGCCACGAGGTACGGGCCCTGTCCCGCACCGACGCCTTCTCGGCCAAGCTCAGGGCGTTGGGGGCTGTCCCGGTCCCGGGTGGCCTGTTCGACGGGGCGGTGGGCCGGGCCTGTGAGGGGGCCGAATTGCTCTTCCACGTCGCCGGCGTCAACGCCCTGTGCCCCCGCGACCCCGACGAGATGGAGAGGGTCAACGTCGACGCGACTCGGCTTGTGCTGCACGCGGCGGACCAGGCCGGCGTCCGCCGGGCCGTCGTCACCTCCTCTGCGGCGACGCTGGGGGAGGAGCGGGGAGCGGTGGCGGACGAATCCTCCCGCCATCGGGGATGGTTCCTTTCCCACTACGAGCGTACGAAGACGATGCAGGAGCATGTCGCGCTCCAGTGGCCGGGTGACCTCGAGGTCGTGTGTGTGAACCCGTCGTCGGTCCAGGGGCCGGGTCGGGCAACGGGCACCGGGCGCCTGCTCCTGCGAGCGGCCCAGGGCCGGCTTCGCCTGCTCCCGGATGTCCCGATCTCGATCGTCGACATCGACGACTGCGCCGCCGGGCACCTCCTCGCCGCCGACCGCGGCGAGCCCGGTGGGCGGTACGTCCTCAGCGGGTTCACGACCGGAGTGACCGAGGCGATCGACCTGCTCGGCGAGGTGACGGGGCGGCCCCTGGAGGTCCGCACCGTGCCGGCGGGCGTGGTCGGTGCCGCGGCCAGGATCACGGGATTCGTCGAACGCGTCGTGCCCCTGCCCGGGCCGCTGTGCGCCGAGTCCCTCAGGACACTGTCCTTCGGCCACCGCTACGACGGAACGAGGGCCACCCGCGACCTGGGATTGGAGTACCGATCGGCTCGCCACACGATTGAGCGCTTCGTCGACTGGGCCACCGCCGCCGGCCACCTGTAGGGTGCCGCCGATGCACGGGTACACCATCGAGAAGCTCAATGAGTTCCTCCGCGACGCGTTTCCGTCCTCCTATCGCCAGGGGTATCGGTGCGAGACGATCGGGGAGCGGGAGGCAACGGTCCGCTGGCCGTACGACGAGCGAGAACTACGCCCCGGGGGTTACATCAGCGGTCCCACCCAGTTCGCGGCGGCCGACATGGCGTTTTGGTTCGCGGTGTTCACCGTGTTGGGCGTGGAACCGATGTCGGTGACGTCGGACCTTGCCATCACGTTCCTGCGCCCCGCCGTCGGCGGCGACCTCATGGCTCGGGCCCGCCTGCGCAGGGTGGGGTCGACCCGCATCTACGGGGACGTGGACGTGTGGGTGGATGGCAGTGAGGACAAGCCCACCGCCCACGCCACGGGCCACTACTCCAACCCCAAGGGTGTGCGGCCCGGGGCCTGAGCGGTCTACTGGAGCAGGTCGCTGCCCGATCGGAACGCCTCCCGCCATCCGACCGTCTTGGTGGACTGGGTGACCCCACCGGCGTAGGTGCGGGCAGCGAGGCGGACGACGAGCCAGACCGTCACGGCGACAACCAGCGCCGCCACTCCGGCGATGAGCGGGCTCATCCACCCCCGAGCGAGCATGGCCGGGACGAGCAGGGGTGACCACGGCGGGAAGAACGCCATGATCTGGAGCGCGAGGTTGGGGGTCGCCTGGTTCATCATCGGGATGGCAACCATGTAGCCAACCCCGGGGACGATGGCCATTGGTCCGACGCTGTTCGACGCCTCTTGGCTGTTCGAGGCGAGGGCGCCGGCCGAGGCGAAGAGGGCGGCGTAGAACCCGAAGCCGAGGATGAACCACAGCACCATCCAGGCCCCGGTGCTTGCCGCCACCTCGGGGAGGGGGATTTCCTCCCAGGCGAGTCCGAGGCCGAGGGAGATGGAGATGATGAGCACGAGTTGGGCCAGCCCGAGGGCACCGATCGAGAGGATCTTCGCCCACAGGATCTGGATCGGGTTGGACGTGGCGAGGATGAGCTCGATGATGCGGTTGCCCTTCTCCTCCACGACCCCGTAGGACACCCACTGCCCGTAGGTGATGATCGCCATGAACAGGAGGATGACGGTGAAGACGGCCACCACCTCGTCCTCGGTGTTCACTTCGGCGCCCACGTCCTCGCCGCGGGCGGTGGCGAGCAGGCCGGTCAGGTCGTCCGGGGAGAGTCCGAGGTCGTCCGCCGTCCGCTGGAGGTTGGAGGCGGTGAGTGCCCCGATGATCGGGTTCTTGAGGTCGAACGGAGCCTCGGAGCCCCACAGTGCCTCGAGCGGTCCAATGATTCCCGCCTCGGCCTCGTCCTCCTCCAGGGCCCGCCTCACCGAGTCGGTGTCGGGATGCCGTACGAACGTGAGCTCCGTGCCCTCATTCAGCATCCCGGTGAGCGTCGTCTCGAACCCTCGGGGAAGATCGATCGAATGCAGGATCGTGAACTGGTCGGCGGACTCGACTTCCCTGAGGAGGACGAACATGGCGGCGCTGACCACGATCGCCAGGAAGACGGTGGTGATGGCGAAGACCTTGCGCCGGGAGTAGATCTCTCGCCAGGCGAGCTGGCGGAGGATCGTCCACTCAGACATTCCCGGCCGCCTTCCGGAAGACCTCGGAGAGAGGTGGAGGTTCGACGATGAACTGGGTTGCCCCCGCCCCGGCCAGCCGGGCGATCTCCGCGACGTCCATCGGCTGATCGAGCGAAACCCGGATGCGACCGGTGGACCGGGCAACGACCTTCGCCCCCGGGATGTGGGTGACCCACCCCTCGTCGGCATCGGTCGACACGACGTCGACGTAGCGACGCTGCTCCGCTGCCCGCAGGTCGGTGACCCGTCCCGTCACCACCACCTGACCCTTGTGCATGATCGCCACGTCCTCACAGAGATCCTCGACGAGGTCGAGTTGGTGGCTGGAGAAGACGACGGCCGTGCCGTCACGGGCCCGGCCGAGGAGGATCGATGCCAGCGTCTCGGAGGCGATCGGGTCGAGCCCGGCGAACGGCTCGTCGAGGACCACGAGGTCAGGGGAGTGCAGGAGCGAGGCGCCGAGCTGGACCCGTTGCTGGTTGCCGTGGCTCAGCTCGGTGACCTTGGCATCCCGGCGGTCGGCGAGACCGACGAGTTCGAGCCAGTCGTCGGCCGCCCGCTCGGCCGCCGCGTGGCTCATCCCATGGAGTTTGCCGAGGTGGGTGAGCTGCCAGTGGATCGGCATCTTCGGGTAGAGGCCACGCTCCTCGGGCATGAACCCGAAACGCCGGCGAGTGTGGATGTCCACCGACTCGTCGTCCCAGGTGACCGTCCCGGAGTCCACCCTGACGAGGCCGAAGACCGCCCGCATCGCCGTCGTCTTGCCGGCACCGTTGGGGCCGAGGAGCCCCAACATCTGGCCCCGTTCGACCTCTACCGAACAGCCGTGGAGGGCTACGACGTCGCCGAAGCGCTTGTGGAGGTCACGGATGCGCAGCACGGACACAAGCTACAGATACTGGACGATGCCTACCCTTGCTCGTCCATGTCCGCCCCCCTCCTCTCCGTGGTCGAGCGTTGGACCAAGGAGCACCTTCCTGCGTTCGACGGGCGCCATGTCGTCCCGCCCGCGCTCCGGGCGTTCGTGCTGGCGGGCATGGCCCGCCGCGCCGACCGCCCACTCCTGGCCATCGTCCCCCGGGAACGGGACGCCGAGGAGCTCGTCGACGACCTCCGATTGTTCACCTCGGCCGCCCTCGAACTCCCGGCCTGGGAAACGCTTCCCTTCGAGCACGTGTCACCCAACCAGTCGACCATGGCCCGTCGGTCCCACGCCCGCCACGTCCTGGCCGAGGGCCCGGCCGGGGCAGTGGTGGTGGCCTCGGTGCGGGCTGCCATCCAGGTCGTGTCACCATCGGACGTCTCCCCTGTCCGGCTCACGCCTGGGGTTGCGGTGGCGTTCGAGGACCTCGTGGGCAGGATCGCCGGTTTCGGCTACGACCGGGTGGACCGCGTCGAGCATCGTGGCGAGTTCGCGGTCCGCGGGGGGATCATCGATGTCCATCCGGCCGAGGGTCCGAGCCCCATCCGGGTGGACTTCTGGGGTGACGAGGTCGAGTCGATCCGGACGTTCTCCGTGTCCACCCAGCGCTCGGAGGAGCCGCTCGCCCACGCGGCGTTCTACCCCGCCCGGGAGTTCCGCATCGACGACGATGTCGTCAGCCGGGCCCGTGGCTACCTGCGGACCCACGCCTGGGCCCAGACGACGTGGGACCTGTTTGCCGAGCGGATCCCGTTCGCCGGGATGGAGTCGTGGATGCCGTGGCTGGTCGACCCCCGCACGGTCCTGGCCGATCACGTCGGACCGGTCGTCCTGTTCGACCCGGTGAGGTCGTGGGACCGATCCCGTGGGCTCCAGGCCGAGGAGAACGACCTGGCCGGGGCCCTTGCCCCCACCTGGGGGACCGGCGCCCCGGTGGCGGGTGATCATCCCCCCCTCTACCTCGACCTCGAGGCGTGCTTGGGGTCTCGCCCGGTGTTGCACGCTCCGCCCCTGCCCGCCTCGCCCGACGATCGGGGACTCGAGATGCGCGGGTTTGACGCCACCCCCGGCGACCCCGTCTCGCTCGTCCCGGCCATCGTTGCCCTCCGCACGAGGGACATGCAGGTGATCATCGCCATGGACGGCGAGGCGGCCGCCGACCGGGTGGTGCGGGTCCTGGGAGAGGAGGGCCTGGCCCTCGAGCGGCGGACCGAGGTGCTCGGTCGTCAGACCGGGGTGATCGCAGAGGGCATTCACCACGGCTTCGTCCTTCCCCAGTTGGGGTTGGCGGTCCTGGGCGAGGAGGAGATCGCCGGTCGCCGGCGTTCCCACCGACGCTCGGTTCCGTCGCGGGCCATCGACACCCGGGAGGCGTTCCGCGACCTCGCCCCCGGCGACTACATCGTCCATCATCGGCATGGGATCGGCCGGTTCGAGGGTCTCGTCGCCCAGACCGTCGCCGGCGTCGAACGTGACTACCTCATCGTCGCCTACCTCGGCGAGGACCGCCTGTACGTGCCGACCGACCAACTCGCCGCCGTCCAGAAGTACACCGGTGGCGAAACTCCCCGCCTCAGCCGCATGGGGGGAGCGGACTGGGAGCGCACGAAGACCCGGGTACGTCGGGAGGTGGCCGCCGTGGCCGAGGAGGTCGTCTCCCTCCACCGCCGGCGGGCGCGGGCGTCGGGGCATCCTTTCGCACCCGACACCCCGTGGCAACGGGAGATGGAGGGCGTGTTCCCGTACGAGGAGACACCCGACCAGCTGTCGGCGATCGCGGCGGTCAAGGCCGACATGGAGGCCGAGCTGCCGATGGACCGCCTCGTCTTCGGCGACGTGGGGTTCGGCAAGACCGAGGTGGCGCTGCGGGCCGTGTTCAAGGCAGTGATGGAAGGCACGCAGGCGGCCGTCCTGTGCCCGACCACGCTCCTGGCTCAGCAACACACCCAGACGTTCTCCGATCGGTTCGCCGGCTACCCGGTGCGGGTGGAGATGCTGTCCCGTTTCCTCACCCAGAAGGAACAACGTGACGTCGTCGACGGGTTGGCCAGCGGGGAGGTGGATGTCGTCATCGGCACCCACCGCCTCCTGTCGGAGGGGGTCGAGTTCGCCAACCTTGGCCTGCTCGTCGTCGACGAGGAGCAGCGGTTCGGCGTGACGGCCAAGGACCGGATCAAGACGTTCCGGGTCGGGGTCGACGTCCTCACCCTGACCGCCACCCCGATTCCGCGGACCCTGGAGATGGCCCTCACCGGCGTCCGGGACGTGAGCCACATTCGGACCGCCCCCGGCGACCGGCACCCCATCCTCACGTATGTGGGTCCCCACGACGAGCGATCGGTGTCGGCGGCGATCCGTCGGGAGCTGTTGCGCGAAGGCCAGGTGTTCTACGTCCACAACCGGGTCCAATCCATCGACCGGGCCGTTGCCCGGCTCCGCGAACTCGTTCCCGATGCCCGCTATGCGGTGGCCCATGGCCAGATGAGTGAGGGCCAGCTCGAGCAGGTCATGCTCGACTTCTGGGCGACCGAGTACGACGTGCTCGTGGCCACGACCATCATCGAGTCCGGCTTGGACCTCCCGGCGGTGAACACCCTCATCGTCGAGCGGGCCGACATGCTCGGCCTGGCCCAGCTCTACCAGCTGCGGGGCCGGGTGGGTCGGGGCAACCAGCGGGCCTATGCCTACCTGTTTCACCCGCCGGAGCAGTCGCTGTCCGAGGACGCGTTCCGCCGGTTGCAGGCGATCGGTGAGGCGACCCAGCTCGGGTCCGGGTTCGACCTTGCTCGCCGCGACCTGGAGATCCGGGGCGCGGGGTCGATGTTGGGGGAGGTGCAGTCCGGCCACATCGCCGCGGTCGGGTTCGACCTCTACGTGCAGATGGTGAGCGAGGCGGTCGGGGAACTGGCCGGGACGGGGGCGGAGCCGGCGGCACCGATCGAGGTACGCATCGACCTCCCCGTCGACGCCCACCTCCCCGACGGCTACGTCGCCGACCAGGGGGCCCGGCTCGAGGCGTATCGGCGGCTGGCCTCGACGACCACCCACGCCGAGGTCGACGACGTCCTGGCCGAGTGGGCCGACCGCTACGGCGAGCCGCCCCCCGAGGCCGACGCTCTCATCCGGATGGCCCGCCTCCGGGTCGAAGCCGTGCGGGTCGGGCTGACCGAGATCCTCAAGCTCCGCCACGAAGTGCGGATGGGTCCGGTCGAACTGACCGACTCCCAGGAAGTCCGGCTCCAGCGGCTCACGAAACGACGGGCGGTGATCAAGCGCCGGGAGGGTCTCCTGTTCATCCCGGCGCCTCCCCGGGCGATCGAGACGGTCCTCCACGACTTCCTTCGGGAGATGTGGCCCCCGGGTGCCGACGACTGAGGGCACCGTATGCCCGGGTGCGCGATACCATCAATGCACCCCGATTCATCGCTTGGAGATCCTGTGCGCCGCATTCTCGCCCTCATCGCCGTCGTGGCCGTGGCCCTCACCGCGTGTGCCGGCGGGTCGAACACGATCGTTGCCACGATCAACGGGATCGACATCTCCATGGACGACGTGCGCGGCCTCCGACCGGACACCGACTCGGTGGGAGCCGACCAGTTCGCCAGTGACCTCCAACTCCTCATCGTCAACCAGGTGGTTCGCGACGGGGCGGCCGAGCTCGGGATCGTCGTGACCGCCGAGGAGATCGCATCCGAGTTGGCGGTGATCATCGAGCAGATCGAGGCTCCCGATCCCTCCACGGGTGCCAGCCTGAGCTTCGAGGACTTCATGGCCCAGCAGAACCTGTCGGATGCCATCGTCGACCTCGCCATCGAGCAGCAGGTGCTCAACGAGGAGCTCGTGGCCTACTTCTCCGAGTCGGTGGAGGTCAGCGAGGAGGAGATCCAGGACCAGTTCGACATCGAACAGCAGAGCCGGTCCGAGGTGTGCGCTGCCCACATCCTGCTCGACGACGAGGAGACCGCCACCATGGTCCTCGACCTGGCCCTGGCCGACGGCGCGGACTTCGGTGCCCTGGCCAACGAGTACTCCACCGGCCCCACCGGCCCCACGGGCGGGGTGCTCGGGTGCGCGTCCCCCGCCAACTACGTCCCCGAGTTCGCCATCGCCACCCTCGAAGCCGAGCTCAACGTGCCCTACGGGCCGGTCAGGTCCGAGTTCGGGTATCACGTGCTCCTCGTGACCCAGCGGGAGGTGCCGGTCCTGGAGGACATCCGCGAGGAGCTGGCGTCCACGGTGCGCATGGCCGGCGCCAACGGAGCTGTGACCGAGTGGTTCATCGACCTCATCAACTCGGCCGTCGTGACGATCGACGCCAAGTACGGGTCGTGGGAGGACTCCGGCAGTGGGGTCTTCGGCGTCGTGCCCCCGGACCCGTCGGCGTAGCCGCGCCGGGATGACCGACTCCGCCCCTCCCCGGCGCGTGGCCGTGGTCGGGCTCGGGCCCGGGTCGCTGGAGCGGGTGAGCGGCCGGACCCGGGAGCTGCTGCTCGACCCGCACCAGCGCCTCCTCCTGCGGACGCTCGACCACCCGGCGGCGGCCGAGGTCTCCGCGGTCCGCCCAGCGGAGGCGTTCGACGACCTGTACGAAGCGTCCGGTTCGTTCGACGAGGTGTACGAGGCCATCTCCCGGGCCGTCGTGGAAGCGGCCACCGAGGGCCCGGTGGTGTACGCGGTCCCCGGTTCGCCCCTCGTCGGTGAGCGCACCGTTCCCCTGATCCGGGCCCGGGCGGCCGAGGCGGGAATCTCGGTGGAGGTGGTCCCGGCCGAGTCGTTCATCGATGCGGCACTGGCCGCGGTCGGCCTCGACCCGCTCTTCAGCGGCCTCCAGGTCCTCGACGGCCACGACCTACCCGACCCGCTCGAACTCCACCTGCCGACCCTCATCGGCCATGTCACCCTCCCCGTCATCGCCGCCGACGTGCTTGACCGGCTGCGGGGGCTGCTCCCCGACACCGAGGTCGTGACCGTCCTCACCAACCTCGGCGGCCCGAGCGAGACCGTGGAGCGGGTGGCGCTGGCCGACGTCACCCCCGACATGGCCGGGCTGCGGGTGTCGCTGTTCCTCGACCCGGGCCCCAACGGCCTCCACGGGGCGATCTCGGTGATGCGCCGGCTCCGGACCGAGTGCCCGTGGGACGCCGAGCAGACCCACGAGAGCATCCTGCCCAACCTCGTGGAGGAGACGTTCGAGCTCTACGACGCCCTCGAGGCCCTGGGATCGGGTGTCCCCGGTGATGGGGTCGAACCGGCGTGGGGCGCGTACGGCGAGGTCGAGGAGGAACTCGGTGACGTGCTCCTCCAGGTGCTCTTCCACACGACGATGGCCGAGGAGGTGGGGGGCGTGTCACTCGACGGCGTGACCACCACCCTGCGCAGCAAGCTCGAGCATCGCCATCCCCATGTGTTCGGTGAGGTCGAGGCGGGTTCGGCGGCCGACACGCTCGATCGGTGGGAACGGATCAAGGCCGAGGAGAAGGCGAGGCTGTCAGCCCTCGACGGTGTCCCTCGGTCGCTCCCGGCGGTGTCCCGGGCGCTGAAACTCCAGCAGCGGGCCGCTCGGGTCGGGTTCGACTGGGACTCCGTGTTCCCGGCCCTGGCCAAGATCCGGGAGGAGGTGGCCGAGCTCGAGGAAGCCGTCGGCACCGACCAGGCGGCCCACGAAGTCGGGGACCTGTTCTTCGCGGTCGTCAACGTCGCCCGCCATCTCGGGATCGACCCCGAACTCGCCGCCCGCAGGGCTTCCGACCGCTTCGAGGAGCGGTTCCGCTCGATAGAGGCCATGGCCGACGGCCCCCTCGAGGAGATGACGCTCGTCCAGCTCGACGCCCTGTGGGAGCGGGCCAAGGAGAACGAAGAACGAAGCACGGGTACGGAGTACGGAGTACGGAGTACGGAGAGTGGAACCTGAAAGCATGGGGCGTACCTCGCTCCTCGCTCCTCGTACCTCTCTCCTCGTACCTCTCTCCTCGTACCTCCTCGCTCCTCGTACCTCGCTCCTCGTACCTCCCTCCCGTACGCTGTCGGCGTCCACCGGGGCCCCTCCTACGATGGGGGCAGTTGACAACCAGGAGCCACGCGTGAGCGCCACCACGATCACCAAGATCACGGCCAGGGAGATCCTCGACTCCCGCGGCACCCCGACCGTCGAGGCGGAAGTCCACCTCGCCCGGGGCGGGTTCGGACGATCCGGTGTTCCCTCCGGTGCCTCCACCGGGGCGCTGGAGGCCATCGAGCTGCGCGACGGCGGGCACCGCTGGGCGGGCAAGGGCGTGTCCAAGGCGGTCGCCAACGTCAACGACGTCATCGCCCCCGCCCTGCAAGGTCACGATGCCACCGACCAGGAAGGCATCGACCAGGCCATGCTCCTCCTCGACGGGACACCCAACAAGGGCCGGCTGGGGGCCAACGCGATCCTGGCAGTGTCGCTGGCCACGGCCCGAGCCGCGGCAGCCGGACTCGGCCTCCCCCTCTTCCGCTACCTGGGGGGACCAACGGCCCGGCTCCTGCCCATTCCCATGCTCAACGTCCTCAACGGGGGCGCCCACGCCGCCAACAGCGTTGACATCCAGGAGTTCATGCTGGTGCCGGCCGGGGCCCCGTCGTTCCGGGCCGCCCTGCGGGCCGGCGTGGAGATCTACCACGTGCTCAAGAAGGTCCTGAGCGGCCGCGGCCTTGCCACGAACGTCGGCGACGAAGGGGGTTTCGCTCCCAACCTCGCCACCAACCGTGAAGCCCTCGAACTCCTCTCCGAGGCGGTTGAGGCCGCCGGGTACAAACTGGGTGACGACGTCGCCCTCGCCCTGGACGTGGCCGGCACCGAGCTCTACAGCGAGGGGTCCTACCACCTCGAGGGCCGGGTTCTCTCGTCGGAGGACATGTCCGCCTACCTCGTGGGACTCGCCGACGAGTTCCCGCTCGTCTCGATCGAAGACGGCATGGCCGAGGACGACTGGGACGGGTGGGTCCATCTCACCAAGGCGCTCGGTGACCGCTGTCAGCTCGTCGGCGACGACCTGTTCGTGACGAACGAGACGATCCTGGCCCGTGGCATCCGGGAACGGGCCGCGAACGCCATCCTCATCAAGGTCAACCAGATCGGGACGCTGTCCGAGACGTTGCATGCCATGGACACGGCCCGGGGCGCCGGCTTTGGGCGCATGGTGAGCCACCGTTCGGGCGAGACGGAGGACGCGTTCATCGCTCACCTGGCCGTCGCCACCAACGCCGGCCAGATCAAGGCGGGGGCCCCGGCCCGGTCCGAACGGACCGCCAAGTACAACCAGCTCCTGCGGATCGAGGAGATGCTGGGCGAGACCGCCCGCTACGCCGGCTGGGGAGTGCTGCGCGGATGAGGAAGAAGGTCGTCGTGATCGTGCCGGTGCTGCTGCTGGTGGTGGCGGCCGTCGTGTTCACGAACCTCTTCCCGTTCCGTCAGATGCTCGCCGCTGACCGCGCCGTGGCGGGGGCCCAGCAGGAGTTGGCGTCGGTGACCGCCACCAACGCCGCCCTCGAGGCGGAGCTGGCGGCCCTGCAGACCCCGGAGGAGACCGAACGGCTCGCCCGCGACGAGCTCGGGTACGTGTTCCCGGGTGAGCAGGGATTCGTTGTGGTCTCACCCGACGAGGAGGCGGCCGTGGGGGAGGAGGCCGTCGACGAGGCGTTGCCCGAGCCCCGCCCCTGGTACGCCCCCATCGTCGACTTCCTCACCGGCCGTGACCTCGAGGGGTAGCCCCACCCGTTTTCCCACGCCCGTTGTCCGGCATGGGCGGACAACCGCAGGGGGAAGACCGTGAACGTCACCGACGTCGTCGGGGCCCAGATCGGGCGCCCCCCACGAGCGGAGCCCATCGTTGTCGCTGCGTGCCACCTCGGCCTTCCTGTGGTCATCGAGGTGCCACCGGTGCTCGATGACGGCACCCCGTTCCCCACGAGGTACTGGTTGACGTGCCCGTTGGCGTCCAAGCGGATCGGGCGGCTCGAGGGTATCGGGGGGGTCAAGCAGCTCGAGCGCCACGCCGACTCGAACGAGGAGTTCGGCGCGGCGCTCGACGAGGCCCACGCCCGGTACGCATCCGCCCGCGACGCCGCCGTGCCCCCGGGTGCCGAGCATGCCCCCAGCGGAGGGGTGGGAGGGACCCGCCGCGGGATCAAATGCATCCACGCCCACTACGCCGACCACGCCGCCGGCAACCCCAACCCGGTGGGGGCGGCGGCCGCCCCCTTTGTCGAACCACTCGACTGCGACCGGCCCTGCGTGGTTGCGACCGCCACCTCTGTCGAGCTGAACCCGTCGTGGCGGGAACCACGGTGACGACTGCCGCCGTCTTCGACATCGGGACGAACACCGTGCGCTGCCTGGCGTTCGAGGACGGTCGGGAGGCGTACCGGGACCACCGGGTGGTGCGGCTGGGACAGGGAGTGGACGAGACCGGCGTGTTGGATCCGGCCGCCATCGACCGGGCAGTCGCAGGGCTGGCCGAACTGTCGCGGGCCGCCGGCCCCAGCGATGCGCGGGACGCGGTTGCCACGTCGGCTTCGCGTGACGCCGCCAACCGGGACCGCTTCTTGGACCTGGCGGCCGCCACCCTGGGGGTTCGCCCCCGGGTGATCACCGGCGATGAGGAGGCCTCCCTGTCGTTCGCGGGGGCGCTCACCGGCTTTGCCGCTCCCCGGCCCCCGGACGACGTCGCCCTGGTGATCGATGTGGGCGGCGGGTCGACCGAGTTCGTGCTGGGGCGGACGGTTCCCACGTACGCCATCTCCACCGAGATGGGTTCGGTGCGCCTCACCGAACGAGTGATCCCGGAACGGCCGTCGAACCGGGTGGAGGAGGCGATGGCCGAGGCGGCTCGGGTGCTGGGGGCGGCTGACCTGCCGGAGCCGGCCGACGTCGTCATCGGGGTCGCCGGCACGTTCACCGCCCTAGGTGCCATCGACCTCGGCCTCGATGCGTACGACCGGGCCCTCGTCCACCACCACGTCCTCACCGTGGCCGCCCTCGACCGGATCATCGCAGCGCTGGCATCGATGACGGTGGAGGAGACCGCGGCCATTCCCAGCCTGGAGCCGGCCCGGGCCCCGGTCCTCCTCGGGGGCGCCATCGTGGTGAGGGCAGCGTTGGGTGTGGCCGGCGCCGGCTCGGTCGTGGTCAGCGAGCACGACCTGCTCGACGGCCTCATGGCCCGCCTCCTCGGCGCCTGAGCCCGCCGTACACTGGTCGCGCACCCCGGTGCCGGAACTGGAATACGGATCTGGCTTAAAACCAGACGCCCGCAAGGGCATGTGGGTTCGAGTCCCACCCGGGGTACCGGCGTCGCCCGTTCCGTCCCCGGTCCCTCGGTCCTCTGTCCTCTGTCCTCCCTCCTAGGCTGGCCCCGATGTCGACGCCCCCGCCCGTGCTCTCGGATTCGAGGCTCTCCAACCTCGGGGCGACGGCCATCCTCAAGGCGTTCGACGCGTACGCCAGCCGCTGGCAGATCGTCACCCGCCGCGCTCGACTGCGGTTCCAGCAGCGTGACTGGGCCGGCATGCATAAGGACACCGCCGAGCGGCTCAACCTCTACGGGGAATCAGTCCGGCCGACCGTCGAGGAGATCCGGGGCCTCCTGGGGCCTCGCCTCACCGACCCGATGATCTGGGCCGGCATGAAGGCGGTGTACTCGGGCCTCATCATGAGCCGTAACGACTGGGAGGTCGCCGAGACGTTCTTCAACTCGGTCTCGCGCAAGGTCTTCACGACGGTCGGCGTCAACCAGAACGTGGAGTTCGTCGACACCGACTTCGAGGTGCCCCCGGTCGTGTCGGGCACGACCGTGTCCCGCACCTACGGGCGGACGACCGACATCACCGGCCTCGTCCGTGCGGTCCTCGGTGACGCCGACCTGGGCGTCCCGTTTGTCGACCTCGAGGCCGACGCGGCGGCGGTGGCCGACCGGATCACCCGCCGGCTCCACGAGGCGAGTGCGTTGCCGTCGGTGGAACGGGCCGAGGTCCTCGACATGGTCTTCTACCGGGGTTCGGCGGCGTACGTCCTGGGGCGAATCCTCTCGGGGTCCGAGCAGTTCCCCGTGGCCATCGCCATCGAACACCGGCCGGACGGGGCGGCCGTCGACGCGGTGCTCCTCTACGAGAACCAGATCTCGATCCTCTTCTCGTTCACCCGCTCGTACTTCCATGTCGAGCTCGATCGTCCGTACGATGTGGTTCGGTTCCTGCGCCGGCTCATGCCCCGCAAACGGACCGCCGAGCTCTACATCTCCATCGGCTCCAACAAGCACGGCAAGACGGAGCTGTACCGCGACCTTCTCCGTCACCTCAAGAGCACAGATGACACCTTCGAGACGGCCCGCGGCAAGAAGGGCCTCGTCATGGCGGTGTTCGGGCTCCCCGGCCACGAGGACGTGTTCAAGGTCATCCGGGACACCCCCGGGTACCCCAAGACGATCACCCGCAACGAGGTCATCGCCAAGTACTCACTGGTGTTCCAGCACGAGCGGGGTGGTCGCCTCATGGACGTCCAGTCGTTCGAACACCTCACCTTCCCGGCTGGCCGGTTCGAGAAGACCCTCCTCGACGAGCTGCTCACCGAGTGTGGGCGGACGGTCAGGCTCGTGGGCGAGGAGATCGTCATCGACCACCTCTACGTGGAGCGCCGGGTCATCCCGCTTGACATCTACGTCCGGGAGGCGTCGTCGCTGCACGCCCGCAATGCGGTGCTCGACTTCGGGCAGTCGATCAAGGACTTGGCGGCCAACGACATCTTCCCCGGCGACATGCTCCTCAAGAACTTCGGCGTCACCCGCCACGGCCGGGTCGTCTTCTACGACTACGACGACCTCTCGACGCTTCGGGCCGTCAGCTTCCGCGAGTTGCCGACTCCCCGCACCCCGGAGGACGAGCTGGCAGCCGAGCCGTGGTTCGCGGTGGGTGCCCACGACATCTTTCCCGAGGAGCTGGAGCGGTTCCTCGGGCTCGCCGGCGACCTGCGCCATGCGTTCCTGGAGACGCATGGGGACCTGTTCGATGTCGGGTACTGGTGGGGCATGCAGGCCAGTCTCGGGAGGGGAACCCACATGCCCATCTACCCGTACGAGGACTCGGCCCGGCTGTAGGGAGCGTCGAGCGTCGAGCGTCAAGCGTCAAGAGCGTCCCATTCTTGTCTCTTGTCTCTTGTCTCTCGTCTCTTCCCTCGCGCGTAGCATCTCGGAAGAGCCCCATAGGAGGAGGACTCGCATGCGCATCATGGTTGGTGTCGACAGCAGCTCGAGGGCGGCACTCGAAGAGGCACTCCATCTTGCCCGTCAACTCGACGCCGAACTCCACATTGTGTACTCCTCCTTCGTGTCGGCGGCGCTGTTCAGTGCCGTGGCCCGCGTCCCGGTGGATGTGGAGTCGATCAAGGACGCCCAGGCCGAGGCCACGTGGGAGATGGTGGAGGAGGTGCTCGCGACCCATCCGTACCCGGTGCACAAACACACGGTGCATGGGTACCCGCCCGACGCCCTCCTTGACGCCGAGAAGGACCTGCATCCGGATCTCATCGTCCTCGGGTCGCGGGGCCGGGGCGAGCTGGCGTCGTTCCTTCTCGGCAGCACCGGGCACCGGGTGCTCCAGTACGCCAAGGCGAACGTGCTCATCGTCAAGCACCAAGAGGACGACGACTGATCAGCTGATCAGCAACCCGCCGTCGACGACGAGGGTGGTGCCGGTCATGAACGCCGACGCCTGGGACGCAAGGAAGACGGCCGGTCCTTCGAAGTCCTCGGGTTCGCCCCACCGTCGCATGGGGGTGCGGGTGTTGATCATGACTTGTTCGAACTTGGGGTTGGCCGCCGATGCCGTGGTCATGTCGGTGCGGATGAACCCGGGGGCGATGGCGTTGACGCGGATCCCATGACGGGCGAGGCGAACGGCGAAGGCCCGGGTCATCTGGAGGGCGGCTCCCTTGGACGCCGAGTAGTGCGGTGCCTGGGAGATCCCGAGGATCCCACCGGTCGACCCGGTGATGATCACGGACCCGCCGCCACCTTGGGCGATCATCTGGCTCGTGGTCGACCGGACGGTGAGGAACACGCCTCGAACGTTGGTGTCGAAGACCCGGTCCCACTCCTCG
>JBFKVA010000039.1:0-20318 GCA_041635475.1 Acidimicrobiia bacterium
CAGACGCCGTCCGAGCCGTCGATTTCGTGGAGCTGAACGGTCACCCTCTCCGCGTCGGCCGTGGGGAGGTTCTTGCCCACGTAGTCGGGCCTGATCGGGAGTTGCCGGTGTCCGCGGTCGACGAGGACTGCCAGCTGCACGGTGGCGGGCCTCCCCAGGTCGGCGAGGGCGTCGAGGGCTGCCCGTACCGACCGGCCCGTGTAGAGGACGTCGTCGACGAGGACGAGGTGGGCACCGTCGATGTCGGGAACCGCGGTGGTGGCCAGGGCGGGGGTCGGACGGTGGCCCAGGTCGTCGCGATAGAGGCCGATGTCGAGCGTTCCGAGCGGAACCTCCACGCCGATCACCTCCTCGATCACCGCCGCCAGTCGTTGGGCAAGGGGGACCCCCCGGGTGTGGATTCCCACCAGCACCACGCCTGCTGCCCCCTTGTTGCGTTCGATGATCTCGTGGGCGATGCGGCGAAGCGAACGGGTGATGTCGCTCGGTTCGAGCACCTGGCGCATGGGGGTCGTCCCCATCGGTGGTCTCCTTCCCGGCCTCACTGGACCGGCTTAAAGGCGTGTGGTCGGCTGGATGCTAGCGCTCGTCCGCGACCTGCTGGTTCGTATCGTCCCGGCCCGGCCGCACCTCGGTGGCGAATGCCCCCAGCACACCGTTGATGAACTGACCGCTCCGTTGCGTGGAGTAGAGCGAGGCAAGCCGGACCGCCTCGGAGATGACGACGCCCGTCGGGGTGTCGGTGAAGGCCAGCTCCCACACACCGAGACGCAGGAGCACGCGGTCGACGACCGGCATCCTCTCGATCGACCACGTCCGCGAGAGGCGCCGGACGATGGCGTCGATCTCGGCCTCATGCTCGAGGATTCCCTCGATGACGCGACGTGCCTTCTTCGAGACGTGGTGCGCGTCGATCGTCCCCTCACGCTGCTCCGCCTCGTAGAGGGTGAGAAGGGCCTGGTCGCGGGCCTCGGGCCTGGTCACGCCCGTGTGATGTACTCGCCGGTGCGAGTGTCGACCTTGAGGACGTCACCCTCGACCACGAAGAGCGGGACCTGGACGACCAGGCCGGTCTCGAGGGTGACCGGCTTGGTGGCACCCGACACCCGGTCGCCCTTGACCGCCGGCTCCGAGACCGTGACGGTGAGTTCCACCGATGTGGGGAGCTCCACGCCTATCGGCGTGCCCTCGTACATGGCCAGCACGACGGTGGCCCCCTCGAGCAGGTAGTCGGCCGCGTCGGCCACCAGGTCGGCCGCCACCGCGAACTGGCTGTAGTCGTCGAGGTTCATGAAATGAAAACCCAGGTCGTCACGGAAGAGGTACTGGTGCTCGGTGCGGGACACGATGGCCCGGGGCACGTCCTCATCGGCCCGGAACGTCCGGTCCAGGACCTGGCCGGTCTCGATGTTCTTGATCTTCATCCGCACGAACGCCTTCCCCTTGCCGGGCTTGACGTGCTCGTAGTGGACGATGGAGAAGAGGCCGTCGGGAAGGGCGAGTGCCATCCCCGGCTTGACATCGTTGGTCGAGATCATGCCCAGAGCTTACGGGGTGACGGCGGGAACCCGGACCAGGAACCGACCGCATCGACCTCAGGTGACGCCCACCGCGGCCAGCCCGGCCCTCAGGTCGCCCTCGTCGACCGTCTCGACGACCGGGTCCCCGTAGCCGCGCAACAGCACCATCCGGGTCCCGGTGGCCGAGCGCTTCTTGTCCAGGCGGACGAGGTCGAGCACCTCCCGCGGTTGAAGACCCGCCACCGTGGTCGGCAATCCGAGTGCTGCCAGCGTCTCCCGATGCTCTCCGGTGGCGTCGAATCCGAGGCGGCGGGCTGCGATGGCGGCTGCCGCCACCATCCCGACACCGACAGCCTCCCCATGGCTCAGCCCCGAGGCGTACTCGATGGCATGGCCGATGGTGTGGCCGTAGTTGAGGACTGCCCGCCGGCCTCGCTCGGTGAAGTCCTCCTCCACGATCGCCACCTTCACGGCAATGGCTCGCTCCACGACCTCGGCCAGGTCGGCGTCGGCCCGCTGGGAGCGAAGAAGCTCGACGAGCCGCTCATCGGCCAGGTAGCCGGCCTTGAGGGCCTCGGCCAGCCCCTCCCGCAGGACTCCCGGGTCGAGGGAGGCGAAGGTGGCCGGGTCGACGAGCACCCGACTGGGGTGGGCGAAGGCCCCCACCAGGTTCTTGCCCGCCACGTTGATGCCGGTCTTGCCCCCGATCGCCGCGTCGAGCGCACCGAGGAGCGTGGTGGGAACGAGGACCGCTTCGATGCCTCGCATCCAGGTGGCCGCCACGAACCCGGCGGCATCGGTGAGCGCCCCCCCACCGACCGCGACGACCGTGTCGTCGCGGCCCACGTCTACGGCCGCCAACCACTCCCAGGCCTCCGCCACCGAGCTGAGTTCCTTGGCGGCCTCCCGGTCGCCGAGCTGGCCCAGCTCAACCCGCAACCCTTCTCGCTCCAATCGGGCGGCCACGTCGTGGGCGACTGCCGTCACCGATTCCTGGTGAAGAACCGCCGCCACCTCCCGGCCGGCGCGCCCAGGCAGCAGCGGGGTCGGGAACGGCCCGACGAGGATCTCCGACGCGCCCGATATCACGAAGCGGGCCACAGCGTGGCCACCTCCTCGGCCACGGACGCAGGGGTCCGGCCGTTCGTGTCCACCCGGGCGTGGGCGGCCGCTTCGTACGCCTCCGCCCGGGCCGCCAGCAGCTGGCGGAGCCGGCTCTCGACGTCGGGTCCGATGAGGAGGGGACGATCCGGGCCCGCTCCGGAACGCTGGGTGAGCTCGGCGATCGACGCCTCGAGCCAGACCACGGTTCCGGACTCGCGCATCTCGTCGATGCTCTGGGGGCTCACGACGACTCCACCACCGGTGGCCACGACCCCGGCGGCGCCTCTCACGGCGCGTACGGCGGCCACCTCACGCGCCCGGAAGCCCGCCTCTCCCTCCTGGGCGAAGATCTCCGGCACGGACATGCCGGAGGTGGCCTCGATCACCGAGTCGAGGTCGACGAACGAAACACCCAGCAGGTCGGCCACGAGCAGGCCAACCGTCGTCTTGCCGGCGCCCATCATGCCTATCAGCCACAGCATCAGAAGCGGTCCAGGCGGTCCCGGTACCGCGTCACCGAAGCCACGAAGTCTCCGATGGTGTCTCCGCCGAACATGCGGAGGGCTTCGCGGGCCAGGACGAACGCCATCATCTGCTCGGCCACGACCCCGGCCGCCGGGACCGCACACACGTCGGAACGCTCGCGGAACGCCTCGACCTCCTCCTTCGTCTCGACGTCGACGGTGCGAAGCGCCCGCATGAGCGTCGAGATCGGCTTCATGGCTGCCCGAACCCGGATGGGCTGACCGGTGCTCATCCCTCCCTCGGTCCCCCCCGCCCTGTCGGTGTGCCGGACGAACGACTCCCCTTCGGCGAAGATCTCGTCGTGGGCAGCCGACCCGGGCCGCCCGGCCGATCGGAACCCGTCGCCCACCTCGACGGCCTTGATCGCCTGGATCGACATGAGGGCGCCACTGAGCTGGGAGTCGAGGCGGCGGTCCCAGTGGACGTGGGAGCCGAGGCCGGGAGGGAGGCCGTGACCAATCACCTCGACGACGCCTCCCAGGGTGTCGCGGTCGGCTCGGGCGGCGTCGATGCGGGCGACCATCCGCGCCGAGGCGTCGGGGTCGAAGCACCGGACGGGGTCCGCGTCGATGCGGGCGAGGTCGGCTGGTGTGGGAAGGACCCCTCCCTCGGTGCGCACGTCACCGATGGCGACGACGTGGCTCAGGACGGTGGCGTCGATCGACGCCAGGATCTGCTTGGAGAGATAGCCGACGATGGTTCGGGCGGCCGTTTCGCGCGCCGACGATCGCTCGAGGATGTTGCGGGCGTCCTTTGTGTCGTACTTGAGCATGCCGACGAGGTCGGCGTGGCCCGGGCGAGGAGATGTGAGCGGCTTGTCTGCCGCGCCCGGTGCGGGGGACATCTCGTCGGCCCAGCGCGGCCATTCGGTGTTGCGGATGAGGACGGCCACCGGCGACCCGAGGGTGACGCCGTGGCGGACACCGCCGACGATCTCGAGCTCGTCGCGCTCGATCTTCATCCGGTTGCCGCGGCCATGGCCGAGACGCCGCCTGGCGAGTTCGCGGCCTAGTCCGTCCTCGAGGAACGGGACCCCGGCCGGCGCGCCCTCCACGATTGCGACGAGGGCCGGGCCATGGGACTCTCCGGCGGTGAGGAATCGAAGCATGTGCTGCGAGGATAGGGGGCGGCCGCTCACGTCGCGCCGGGCTCGCGGGGGCCGCAACCCGACGAGCAGTGCCTACTTGAGGATCGCCTGGCCGATGGCGGCCGTGAAGGTGTTGTCCCCATACGAGAAGACGCCGGAGCCCGCCTCCACGTCGAGGGAGATCACCAGGAAGCTGCCGGCGAAGGTGTCACCGACTCCCACCGAGTACGTGACGCCGTCCACGCTCACTTCGGCCCTGACGACCCCGGCAACGTCCGAGACGTCCTCGAGGGTGAACTCGGTGCGGGTCACGACGTCCTCGTCGGGCTCGCCGTCACCGTCGGTGTCCACCATGGGGGTGTCGCTGATGAGGGGAACGAACGGGTCACGGGGCTGGGATGTCTGGAGGCGGGTGGAGATCCTCACCCCCTCGGCGAGGGCCGCGTCCTGCGGGGCCGCCACCACGGCCGGGGCGAGGCTGCCACCGAGCATCCCCCCGGTGTCGACACCGAGGATGCCAGGGGCCATCGCCCACCACGTGATGGCCATCCCGATGCCGATGAGGAGGACCGCCACCGCCGCAGCCGAACCCGTTCGTGATCGTGCGTGTTCAGCCATCGGCTCCCTCTCCCTGTGCCGGCTCGGACGGCAGCCCAACGTCGCCCGTGGTGAAGGCAACGAGTGCCATCGACGTTGTCAGTTGGATGAGTCCGTCGTCGTCCTCGTTGGGCTGGAACGTCGCCGAGTCGACGCGGAGGATTCGCTCGAGGTCCTGTACTGCGTAGAGGTAGGCGAGCACCTCGAAGTACTGGCCCTCGATCTGGAGCGTCACCGAGATCTCGCGGAGGCCACTCTCGTCCGAGGTGGCAGAGGGCTCGGCGAAGCTGGCGCCCGACCACAGGACGTTGGTGTCGACGGCCAGTGCCTCGAGTTCGTTGAGCAGGTCGCTCTGGCGGGGGGTCGGTGGCACCATGCGCTCGATCTCCCCGATGGCATCCAGGTACTGGAGCTCGGACTCCTGGATCCGACGGAGGCGGTTGCGTTCCTGCAGGAGCAGGGACTCGTCCTGGACGGCCAGCTCGGTCTGTGTCTCGAGGTCGGTGATGTTCTCGAACACCGGTTGCAGCAAAAGGAGGTAGAACCCGACCCCGACGAGGACAGCCAGCAGCAACCCGATGACGAGTCCGCGCCTCATTCGGGCACCTCCGGGATGAGTGTGTCGGCCCGGTCGGTGAGTGCGTCCTGGGAGAGCACCCCGGTGATCGCCCAAGCGGTCAGACCGGGCATGCCGTCGTCCGATGGTTCGGAGTTCGTGACCGTGGAAACCCACGCCGCGCCGACGTCCTCCCAGTCCTGGGAGTCGAGGGTGACGAGCCACGTGGCGACGTTGGCAATCTCGAAGCCTTGGCCCGACATTGAGATGTTGCCGTACGCCGGGGTCCCGACCTCGCCTTCCTCGTCCGTCGGCTCGATCGTCTGGATGGCCAGGCTCTCGAGCCACACCCCTTGGGGAATCATGCGGCCGAAGTCACCCAACACCCGGCCCCATGCCACGTCCAGCGCGAGCGCCTCCTTGACGTGCATGACGCCGGACTCGTACTCACTGCGCAACAGGGCGTACGGCTGCAGTTCGGCGATCTCGGACTGGAGGAGCTGGTTGGCCTGGAGCTGGGCCGCCAGGTCGTCCTCGGCCGCCGCCTCCCGGCCTTTGACCATGAAGAGGACGAGGGCCAGGGCCGCAACGTAGACAAGGCCCAGGAAGATGCCGATCGCAATGCCACGCCGCCTGGCGGCGGACTCCGCACGTTCTTGGGGGAGCAGGTTGATCTTGGGCATCAGACCAGGCCCCATTCCGCCAGGCCGACCGCCACGGGGAGCACTGGCTGAGCCTGTGCCAGCTGATCCTCGCTGAGGCCGGTTCTTCCGACCTCAACCGACTCGCCCAGGAGCTTGACCGGCGTGAGGCGGATCTCGAGGAACCGGCCCAGACGGGCAGCCAGATGGGGCAGCCGGGCGGCGTTGCCAGAGATCTTCAGTTCGCTCACCGGGTCACCGCCCTGGGTGCTGGAGTAGAACTCGAGCGAGCCACGGATCTCGTCGATGAGCCGGTTGGCGGTCCTTGTGAGGATCTCGCGGGCTCGGTCATCCTGTGATTCGAGGACACCCGACTCGGTGTCGAGGGCACGCACCCCCACCCTCCGCTTGAGTTCCTCGGCCTCGTCGCGGTCGATGCCGAGACCATTCGTGAGGGCGTCGGTGAACTCGTTCCCGCCAAAGGGAACGAGACGGAAGAACACGGCCTCGCCGTCCTTGGTGATCACGACCTGGGTGAGTCCCGCCCCGATGCTCACGATCGCTTCGGGTGGTTCGCCCAGCGGGATCCTGGCGCCGTAGACGGCGCGGACGAGGGCGAACGCCTGGAGGTCAAGGGCCACGATCGTCAGGCCGGCCCCCTCCACGACCTCGATGAGGCCATCCACCATCTCTCGTTGGGCCGCGACGACGAGGATGGGCCGGGTGCCGAGCTCCGCTGGGCCGTCCTCGCCCGACTCGAGGGTGCGCGATTCCGACATCGAACCGCCGAGCGGCATGAAGTCGAGCACGGCCTTGTCGACGGACATCGGGATGAAGTCGGCGACGTGGACGGCCAGGGACTGCCGGAGCGCTTCGTCGCTGAGGGCGGGGACGTCGATCGGGCGGACGATGATCCGCTGGTTGGCCAGCCCGAGCACGACGTTCTTCTTCGGGAGCTTGGCCCGTTTCCAGAGCTGGGTGATCGCCTCGCGGACGACGTCGGGCTCCACGACCTCGCCGCCGTCCACGGCTCCCGGGGGAAGGGCCACCTCGCCGTACTTCTTGAGCACGGGAGCTCCCTTCTTGCCCCCTTGGAGCAGGGCAGCCCGGACAGCGGACGTCCCGATGTCCAAGCCAACAAAGAGGCTCATCAATGCTCCGATCTGGTCCGGTTCCCGAGGCCGTACATCCCCGAAGGGACCTTGCCCCACGCACGTTACCAAGTAAGTGTCGGGGATTGATGGTCTTCGCTTGAGGGGTTTGTTCGCTCCGGCCTCAGATCCCCACGTACGCCTCGAACACCCCGAACCCCCAGGCCACGGCGATCCAGGACGCGAGGATCATGGCCGGTCCGAAGGCGATCTCTTGGCGTCGTCCCCGCCTGCCGAGCGCGAGGAGCACGATGGCCACGAGTCCCCCGATGAGGAACGACGCGAACACGCTCACGGTCAGCGAGCCGAACGCCTCGGCCGGGCCGACCGCGTCGAGGGTCGGCTGGTAGCCGACGAACAAGCCGAGGAGAGCAGCCATCTTGACGTCGCCGAAGCCGAAGCCTCCGCGCACGGCCAGCGCCAGGGCCAGCATGAGGCCGAAGTAGGCCAGGCCGGCCAGGATCGCCCACCCGATCCGCTCGAGGGGTTGGCTTTCGAGGAGCGACCCCCCGGCCAGGAGGACGGCGCCGACACTCAGCCCCACACCGACGATCTTGTTGGGGAGGCGGTGATGCTCGAGGTCGGTGGCGATGAGGGCGAGCGTCACGGAGCCGAACCAGAGATAGGCGGGCAGGATCCACGACTGGCCGATCGTGAGAACAACACCGACCCACAGGAGCCCGCCGGCCAGTTCGAGGAGGGGGTACCGGATGGGAATGGGAGCCGAGCAGACCCGGCACCGCCCGCCCAGGCGCAGCCACGAAACGAGTGGGATGTTGTCCCGGGGAGCGATCTCACTCCGGCAGGTTGGGCACGACGAGGGAGGATGGCTGAGCGACATCCCGAGGGGAACCCGGTGGGCGACGACGTTGAGGAAGGACCCGATGGCGAGGCCGAAGAGGCCGGCGAATGCTGCGAGGAGAACCGTCACCGTGGGCAGCGTAGGGGACGGGGCGTGAAGCGATTGGACAAACGACTGGGGGCCCCGTGCGGGGCCCCCAGGGTGTGCTTGGTTTGGGTATGCCTACCAGGAGGCGCTTACGCACTCGGCAGCGGTGTCGACGTTCGTCACCGCGGCACCGGACCCGTAGGTGGTACCGGTCGCCGTGTTGTCCGAGATGCAGAAGAACGTCCCGGATCCCGACTCCTTGGCGAAGGTGACGACCTGGCCGGCGCCGAGGTAGCCAACGCTGTCGGCATCGGCCGACGCGATCACGACGAAGTCGAGGCTGGGCTCGATGCCTTCGAGGGTGACCAGCGTGGTGGCGGCATCCACGTCGACGTAGTCCTCTTCGTCCACGTACATGACCTTGGCTGCGGTCAGTGCGTTCCGAAGGTCGGACTGGGCAGCACGGTCCTGGGCACGCTCACGGGCACCGAGGAAGGTGGGGATCGCGATGGCGATGAGAATGGCAATAATCAGCACCACGACCATGAGCTCGATGAGGGTGAACCCTTCATCGCTGTTGAGTTGGCGACGCATCCACGTCATTTTGCTTTCCTCCTATGAGGGGGTTTGGGCCCGGCCCCTTTTCCGGGCCGATGGATGTGTTATCGGCCTCTCGTGCCCCACCTTGAACGGAAATGTCGCGTCTGTCCTCTACGAAGGGTGGGGACAGCGACCGAAGGGAGCTGAGCGGAGCCACGCTCGCACGAAGTGCGACCAGCCGACAGGCCGGCCGTGCCAAAGGCACGGGCGGGGCGAGCACGAAGGTACCGCCGCCGAAGGCGGGGGTAGGGGGGAGTGACCCGGGTCGCAGTCCTGAATCGAGATCCGTTGGTGACTCGGCCCCCCCTATCCGCGGCGCCCCGCGGGCGTGCAGGTCCCTTCCCACCGGCGAAGCCCGGGGGGACAGACAGCCAGACCGAACCCGCTGCGGTCTCTCGTCTCTCGACGCTCGTCCCTCGACGCTCAGATGAGGTTGACGATGTTGAACATCGGCATGTAGAGGGAGATGAGGATCCCTCCGACGGCCCCACCCATGAAGACGATGAGGATCGGCTCGATGAGCGACGTGAGGCCTTCGACCATGGCGTCGACCTCCTGGTCGTAGAAGGTCCCGATCCGCTCGAGCATCGTGTCGAGGGCACCGGTCTCCTCCCCCACCGCCACCATCTGGATGACCATGGGCGGGAACACCGAGCCGGCGGCAGCCAGGGGCTTGGCGATCGACTCGCCCTCCGACACCGCCGCCCTGGAATTGTGGAGCGCGTCCTCGACCACGGCGTTGCCCGAGGTCTCACCGACGATGTCCATGGCCTGCAGGATCGGAACCCCGGTTCGGATCAGACCCGAGAGCGTGTGCGAGAACCGGGCCAGGGCGGTCTTGTGGACCAGCTTGCCGAACACCGGCATCTTCAGCTTGAGGGCGTCCCACTGGTGCCGACCCCGTTCGGTCTTCTTCCAGGTCCGGAACCCGAACCACGCACCGCCAAGGCCGAGGAGCACGGCGTACCAGTAGCTCGTGAGGACCCCGGAGAGGCCGATGAGCAGCTTCGTCATGGCCGGGAGTTCCCCCTCGAGATCGGCGTAGAGGTCGACGAACATCGGCACGATGAAGATCAGCATGGCCGAGACGATGAGGACGACCAGGATGAGCACCGCCACCGGGTACATCATCGCCGACTTGATCTTCTGGCGGAGGTACACCTGCTTCTCGAGCATCTGGGCGAGCCTGTTGAGCGAATCGTCGAGGACGCCGCCGGTTTCCCCGGCGCGCACCATGGCGACGTAGAGGTGGTTGAACACCTTTGGGTGTGCGGCCATGGCCTGCGACAGTCCCTTGCCCGACTCCACGTCGGCCTTGACCTGGAGGATCACCTTGGCCAGGGCGCGGTTGTCGGTTTGTTCGGCCAGGATCGACAGCGAGCGCAGCAGGGAGAGGCCCGCGTTGATCATCGTCGCGAACTGCCGGGAGAACACGGTGACCTCTTTGAGCTTCACCCGATCGGAGAGTCCCGGGATCTTGATCTCCGTCTGCATGCCCGTGCCCGCCGCCTCCTCCATCATGATCGGCTGCATGCCTTTGCCGCGGAGTATGCGGGCCGCCGCCTCCTGGCTGTCGGCCTTGATCTGGCCGTTGCGGACCTTTCCCCTCTTGTCCTGGGCCTTGTAGGCGTAACTCGTTGTCATGCTGTCACCTCACTCACGCCACTCTGCCGAGGAGACGCTTCAGGTCTTCCACGTTGGAGCTGCGCTCGATTGCTAGGTCGAAACTGATCAGGCCCTGCTTGACGAGGGCGGCCAGCGACTGGTCCATGGTCTGCATCCCGAACTTGCCACCGGCTTGCATGGCGGTATGGATCTGGTGGGCCTTCGCCTCCCGGATGAGATTGCGCACCGCCGGCGTGGCGATCATGACCTCGGTGGCGGCCGCCCGGCCGCGGCCGTCTGCCCGTGGAATGAGCTGCTGGGTGATGACGGCCTGGAGCGTGGACGCCAGCTGCACCCGGACCTGGCTCTGCTGATGCGACGGGAACACGTCGATGACCCGGTCGATCGACTGGGGAGCATCCTGGGTGTGCAGGGTGGCGAACACGAGGTGGCCGGTCTCGGCGGCGGTGAGCGCGACCTGGATGGTGTCGAGATCACGCATCTCCCCGACGAGGATGACGTCCGGGTCCTGGCGCAGCGCATGCTTGAGCGCTGGACCGAAGCCCTTCGTGTCTCCGCCGACCTCCCGCTGGTTGACCAGGGCCTTCTTGTGACTGTGGACGAACTCGATGGGATCCTCGATGGTGAGGATGTGGCAGGCCCTGGCCCGGTTGATGATGTCGATGATGGCGGCCAGCGTCGTCGACTTGCCGGAGCCGGTGGGACCGGTGACGAGGATGAGGCCCCGCGGGTATCCACTCAGGGTCTCGACGATCGGGGGCAAACCAAGCTCCTTGAGGGTCATGACCTGCTCCGGGATCGCCCGGAAGACGGCCCCGACGGAGTCGCGCTGGAAGAACACGTTCACCCGGAAGCGGGCGTGCCCGGGGACCGGGTGGCTGAAGTCGAGTTCGAGATCTTCCTCGAGCCGTTCTCGTTGCTTCTCGGTGAGGATGAGGTAGATCATCTCGCGCAAGCCGGCCGGGGTCAGCTTGTCGAAGTCGTTGAGTTCCAGCAGGTCCCCGAAGACGCGGATCGTCGGGTGCTTCCCGACGGTGAGATGGAGGTCGGAACCCTGGCGCTCGAGGAGGATGAGAAGGAGCTGGTTGATGTGGACCCGGGGGGTTTCGGGTTCCTGCCCCTCGGCGTCCGCCGCCGGCCGTTCCCGTCCGAAGATGCCGTCGATGGCTGCCGCGATGGCGTCGTGGGGGGCCAGGGCCGGTCGAATCTGGTTGCCCGCCTTACGCTCGACCTCGGCCAGCAGCGCCTTGTCGAACGGGTCGGAGAACGCCACCTTGAGCGAGTTGCCGACCATTTCGATCGGGACCACGTTGAGCCTGCGGCACGTCTCGGCGTCGAGGCGGACGACGACGTCCGGGGCGAAGATCACTTCGTCCAACTCCACGTACTCGAGGCCGACTCGCTGGGCAAAAACCCGGAGGAGATCGGCTTCGCGGACGAGTTCCTTCTCGACGACGAGTTGGGCGAACGGAACACCCGACTCCTCTTCCTCGATGAGGAGGAGTTCGAGGTCCTCCTTCTGGAGGAGGTGACGATCGACGAGCAGCTCGCCGAACTTGCGCGATGGGTTCATGTGGGAATGACCTCCTCCCGGACTTTCGGTCCCCGGGGTTCGCCCCTTGAGTGATACATGGACGCTTCCATCAGACGGTGACCCTCAGGATCTCCTCGACCGAGGAGAGACCGGCGCCGACCTTGCGGAGTCCGTCGAGTCGGAGGGTGCGCATGCCTTGGGAGATGGCCATCCGGGTCAGCTCGTCACCTGAGGCCCGCTCGACCGAGAGACGTTCGAGTTCCTCGCTCATGACCATGAGCTCGTGGACCGCCAGCCGGCCCCGATACCCCGTCCCGGCGCACGAGGAGCAGCCGATCGCCCGGTAGAGCTTGGGGATCCCGTTGGCGTCGAGGTCGTCCTGGGGCCACCCGGCGTCGAGCAGGGCCGAGACCACCGGCTCGTAGGGCTCCTTGCACTTCTCGCAGAGGCGGCGGGCGAGGCGCTGGGCCAGCACCGCGTCGATGGCCGAGGCCACGAGGAACGGCTCGACGCCCATCTCGATGAGACGGGTGACGGCGGCCGGGGCGGTGTTGGTGTGGAGGGTCGAGAGGACCATGTGCCCGGTGAGTGCCGACTCGATGGCGATGCTGGCGGTTTCGAAGTCGCGGATCTCACCGACGAGCATGATGTCGGGATCCTGGCGGAGGAACGACCGCAACGCCGAGGCGAAGGTCAGGCCGGCCCTCCGGTTCACCTGGACCTGGTTGATGCCCGGCAGTCGGTACTCCACCGGGTCCTCGATGGTGATGATGTTGCGGTCGGGGTCGTTGAGGACGTTGAGGGTGGCGTACAGCGTCGTGGACTTGCCGGAGCCGGTGGGGCCACATACGAGGATCGTCCCGTACGCCTTCCGGAAGGAGACTTCGAACCGCTGCTGGGTGTCCTCCTGGAACCCGAGGTCCTCGAGGGACAGGAGGGCGTTCGACGTGTCGAGGATACGCATGACGACCTTTTCGCCGTAGATCGTCGGCAGGGTCGAGACCCGAAGATCGACCTTGGCGCCGGGCAGGCGAACACTGATCCGGCCGTCCTGGGGCCGGCGTCGTTCTGCGATGTCGATGTCGGCCATGATCTTGAGGCGGGACACGGTGGCGGCGTGGGCGCTCTTGGGGGTTCGCATCACCTCGTGGAGGACGCCGTCGATCCGGTACCGGATCCGTACCTCGCGGTCCGTGGGCTCGACGTGGATGTCCGACGCCCGGTCCCCCACGGCCTTGGAGATGAGCATGTTGACGAGCTTGACGATCGGGGCGTCTTCCGAAGCCGCCTCGGCCGACATGAGGTCGTCGGCCTCGATCTCCTCGTCACCCGAGGAGAAGTCGGTGACCGCATCGTCGAGGGACCGGACCTTGCGAAGGGCCTCGTCGATGTCCGACCGGGTGGCGACCCGGATCTTGACCTCGCGCCCGGTGAGGGCCCGGATGTCGTCGACCGCCAGCACGTTGGCCGGGTCGGCGAGGGCCACCTGCAGGTCGCGGCCGTCGAAGGCGTACGGGATGGCGCCGTACCGGCGGCAGAGTTGCTCGGGGACGAGCGCCACCGCGCCCGGGTCGACCGCTGCCTCGGAGAGGTCCACGAACTCGAACCCGATCGAACGGGCGAGCGTGGCCACGAGTTCACGCTCGGGGACGATCCCCTTCTCGACGAGGTAGCGGGCGAGGGGTTGCCCGGCATCTTCGGCTGCGTCCGCCGCCTCGTAGAGCTGGTCGAGTGAGACGAGGCCCTCTTCGATGAGAAGGGAACCGAGTTCTCCGCTTTCTTCAGTCATTTCAATCACTCAACGATCTCAGTTCACGGGCGAGGGCCCCTCGCGACCGGCGCCGCGGTGAATACGGAAAGCCCCGGTTGGGGGCGTCCTCATCATCCGAGTCGGCGTCCGCTTCATCCACGGCACTCTTGCCCGCGTCCTCGTCCGGTTCGGGGTCGGTCACGGGGTCGGCGTCATCATACGGAAGGAGGTCTGCGCTTTCGGTGGTATCGGTCGGGATGTCGTCGACGTCCTCGTCCATGTCCGCCTCGGCATCATCGCCGCCGGCGTGCTCGAGGAGGCTGAGAACGGACGCGAACGCGGTGAGCGAGTCGGCGTCGTCGACGTCATCGGCTTCGGAGTGCTCGTCGTGGGAGTCGTCGGTGTCGTCGAGGTCGTACTCACCCGGCTCCGGGTCACCCGGGCTGTCCATGCGCTCCGCAGCCGTCCCGTCGTCGGCGGCTTCTCCCACCGAGTCGCCGTGCTCGCCGGCCTCGTCGTCGCTCGGCTCCTCACCGCCGGTCCCGAGCACTTCGTCCAGCCGGTCGAGAACCGACCCCAGCTCCTCGTCCATGTCGGGAGACACCAGGCTGGGGTTGGCGCTCCCGGCAGGCCGGGTGTCACCGAGGAAGTCGCTGAACGCATCCCACGTGTTGTCCTTCTCCAGGAGGTTCCTGCCCTTGGCCGGTGCCACGTCGAAGCCGACCAGCCCGAAGTCGAAGCCGTCCGGGGAATCATCGACATCCGCGAGGAAGGGCGCCTCGTCCTCTCCGATGAGCGGAAGTGAGTCCTCGTTGTCGGCGTCGGTCTCGTCATCGGCCGGGATGGCGAGCAGTTCGTTCTCCCACCCGATGGGACCGATTCCCCCCAGCGGGTCGTCGCCGACGTAGGCCAGGTGGCGGCTGCCCTCGTCGGACTCGTCGATCGCCCCTGGCTCGGCTTCCAGGTCGGACGGCGACACGTAGCCGTCGATGCCGGCCCGATCGGCCTCGAACAGCTCGAGCATGTCGCCGATCACCGACGTCGAGCTCCGCTCGGTCCGGGCGATGATCGACTCAAGGGGCTCGCTCGGCAGCAGGGACACAAGGAGGTTCCACGCCGTGTGCGAGAGCTGGACGGTCTCGCCGACGACAGCCCGATGGAAGACAAGCTGGGCGGAGGTGTCGGGGACGATTGACCGCAGTCGCCTCCACGACGCGAGGCGGGCGTCCACGCCCTCGAGCACCGCGTCGAGGTCAAGCTCGGTACGAAGTCGAAGCCGCGTCGTGATGCCCTCCTCGAACGCGAATGTGCCGGAGCGACCATCGACCATCTTGGCCAGCCCCTCCGTGGTGATGTCCAGCACCGCCTTGTCGAAGTCGAGGGTCGAGACACCTGCCAGGAGCACCTCCTCGCATCGGAGATCGCCCGAGGCCACGGTGTCCCAGGATGCCGCGTCGAGGAGACCGCGGGTCACGAGTTCGTCCCCCAGGCCCTCATCCGGACCATCCCACGCCACCACGAGGCGTCCGCCCAGGAGGTAGGCGCGCATCTCCTTCGCGCCGCTCTGCGCGTAGAGCCGGCCGGTCTGGCCGGAGCGCGCGAGCAGCCTGAGGACTTCGGAGAGCGGGAACGCCTCAAGCGTCCCGGACAAGCCCATGAATCGTTACCTCCTTGGTGATGGAGGTTTCGGCCCGTGCCCGGGGGCGCTTGAGGCATTTAGGGCGGCCCGCATCACGTTCACGGGGGCATCCACCCCGAACCAGAGGCGGAACGCCGCCGCGGCCTGGCCCAGCAACATGTCGACCCCCCGGGCCACCGGCAGGCCATCGCTCCGGGCCCTCACTTCGGCCGGCGTAGCACCGTCCGCGTAGACCATCTCGAAGAAGCCCCCGGCTCCCTTCGTGAGGACGGTGTCGAGCGCTTCGCCGGCCATGCCCACCGGGGTGGCGTTGACCACCACCGCGCCCTGGGGTGGCGTAGCCCAGGCGGCGGTCCCAACGCCGAGGCGGGAGGCAAGCTGGCGGGCTGCCTGCGGGCGCCGGGAGCTGATCACGACGTCGTGGGTGCCGGCCAGTTCGGCGGCGGCGGCGGCCGCTGCTCCCCCGGCGCCGAGGATGACCACCGGACCTCCGGCCGGGAGGCCGGCTTCCACCCAGGCGAACCGGAGTCCGGCGCCGTCGGTCGAATGCCCGACAAGGCCGCTCCCACCGGTCACCCACGTGTTCACGCTCCCGATGGTCGCCGCGGTCGGGGCGAGGACGTCGCACAGGCGGGCGGCGAGCGTCTTGTGGGGCATCGTGATGTTGGCGCCGAAGAGCACGCCGGCCCGGGCCTCGTCGGCGCTGGACCGCATGCCGTCCGCATCCACGTCCCTGGCCTCGTAGGTGGCGTCGAGTCCCAGGTGGCCGATGGCGGCGGTGTGGATTACCGGGCTCAGCGAGTGCGAGGTGGGGAACCCGAGCACCGCCAGGCGCATCGTCACGGCAGGACCCCGTCCTGTTTGGCCTGGTTCTTGAACGCGAGGAACTCGTCGTAGGAGGCCGTGAACGAGTGCGCCCCTTCCGTGGACGTGAGTACGTAGTAGAGGTAATCGGTCTCGGCCGGGGCGGCTGCGGCCTCCAGTGACGCCAGGCCCGGCGCTCCGATCGGGGTGGGGGGAAGGCCCCCGTACAGGTAGGTGTTGTACGGCGACTCGACGTCCAGGTCGTCGAGGGTGAGGGCCACTCCTCTCACCCCCATGGCGTAGAGAACGGTGGCATCCACCTGGAGCGGCATGTCGATCTCGAGGCGGTTGAACACGACGGAGGCGATGTTGGCCCGGTCGTCGTCGAGCCGGGCCTCGGCCTCGATGAGCGACGCCACGATGATGAGGTCGTAGGCGTAGTCCTCCACCACGGCGTTGGCCCGTGCGTGCATCGTGTCCGCCAGCAGTTGGAGCATCGGGACGGGTCCGACCGAGGTCGAGAACTCGTACGTGTCCGGGAAGAGCAGCCCTTCCCACTCGGCGAGGGTCGCGGCGGGCCGGGTGAGCCACCGGGACGTCACGGAACCGTCGAGGAGCGCTTCCTCGAGGCTCGTGCGCGAGACGCCGCTCACCGACGAGAGACGATCGAGGACCTCCTGGATACGGAGTCCCTCGGGGATCGTCACCCAGAACGTCTCGGCCGCTGGCCCCTCGATGAGGATGGCCAGCACCGCCTCGGCCGTCATCCCGGTCTCAAGCGGGTAGACGCCGGACTTGAGCGACCCGGCAGCGTCCGCCGCCCGCACCGCCAGTTCGAAGGCATCGGCGTTGCGCACCACCCCGGCAGCGGCGAGCTGCCGACCGATGGACCGGGCTGAGGCCCCCGGGGCGATCTCGATCGTGATCGGGAGGCCGGGCTCGGCAACGACGGTCTCATCCTCCCCGGGGGTGAGGCCCGCTCCCCAGTCGGCCAGGCGCTGTGCGGCGACGTACCCGGCGCCGAGCACGACGAGAACCGAGAGTGTGATGACGAGCGGGCGCATACGGCGATTCTCGCATTCGACACGGCGTAGCAGTGGCGTCTACAGCTCCTCGGTGTAGCGCGGGTTGCCCCGGGCTTTGGCTGCCTCGGCGTCGAGCCATCCCTGGAGCAGCACCGACGCCGCCACCGCATCGACCTTGGTCCGGCGCTCGCGCCGGTCGGCGACGGCGGGTCGGAGGAGCTCCTCGGCCCGGCGGGTCGAGAAACGCTCATCCGCGAATTCGACGGGGAGCCCGGTCGCTTCGCCGATCTGCGCGGCCAGGCGCCGGGCACCTTGGGCGGACGGACCCTCGTGGCCGGCCAGCGTGGTGGGCAACCCCACGACCACCCGGGTGACGGCCAGGTCCGAACACAGCCCGGCCACCACGTCCAGTTCGTCCCCATCCACGGCAACGATCCCGTGCGGGCGGGCGGCGACCCCGAGCGCGTCCGACACGGCGATCCCCAGCCGGGTCGTGCCGTAGTCGATGCCGAGAACGGGCCCGGTCACAGGCCGGCCAGCGCCCGGCCGGCTTCGTCGCGGGCGGTGTCGATGGCGGCGTCCATGTTGCTGCCGTCGGGCCCTCCGGCCTGGGCCAGGCCCGGGTCACGGCTCCCGCCACCCCCGAGCCGGCGGGCAGCGGCGGCCACGATCTCACCCGCGGACACCCCGGCTGCCACCAAGTCGTCGGTGACGGCCCCCACCAGTGCCCCCTTGGCGTCGTGCACACCCCCCACCACCACGGCACACGACCCGAGGAGACCCTTGAGTTCCAGGGCGAACTCGCGCAGTTCGTCGGGCCGCAACCCGTCCCTGCGGGCGACGAGGAGCCGTGCGTCACCGATGACCTCGGCCGACGCCGCCAACTCGGCTGCTTCGGTGCCCCGCTGGGCTTGGCGCACGTTGGACAGTTCGTGTTCGAGGGACCGGGTCCGGGCCAGGAGGCTCTCGACCCGGGCCGGGACCTCATCCTCGGGTGCCTTGAGGAGCGCGGCTGCCGCCGACAGGTTGTGGCGCATGGCGGCTACCCGGTCGTAGGCGGCGTCGCCGACGAGGGCCTCCACCCGCCGCGTGTTGGCGCCGATGGAGGACTCGCCGAGGAGAACGAGCGGTCCGACGGCGCCGGCACTCGTGGTGTGGGTACCACCGCAGAACTCGACCGAGAAGCCGCCGACACTCACCACCCGGACCCTCTCGCCGTACTTGTCGCCGAAGAACGCCAAGGCGCCCGTCTCGAGCGCCTCATCGCGGGGCATGACCCGGGTGGAGACGGCCGCGTTGGAGATGACGCGCTCATTGGCGACCCGTTCGATCTCGGCCACCTCGTCGTGCGCCAACCCGGAGAAGTGTGAGAAGTCGAATCGGAGCCGGGACGCCTCATTGAGGGAACCGGCCTGCTTGACATGGTCGCCGACTACGGATCGGAGCGCCGAGTAGAGGATGTGGGTCCCCGTGTGGGCCTTGCGAATCTGGTCCCGTCGCAGCGAATCGATGACGGCCTCCACCTCCTGACCGACACGGATCGTGCCCGACGAGACCACGCCGCGGTGGCCGTGAAGCCCTTGGACGGCGTGCCTCGTGTCGGCGATGTGGACCACGGCGGTGTCAGCGGTGATCGTGCCCGAGTCCCCCACCTGGCCACCGGATTCACCGTAGAACGGTGTGCGGTCCAGAAAGAGCTCGACCTCCTGTCCCTCCGATGCCGACTCCACCTGCTCACCCTCACGGATGATGGCCAGGACGCGACCCGGGGCGAGGTCGCGCTCGTACCCGACGAACTCGGTGAGGCCGACCGCGTCGAGGATACGTCGATACGCATCCTCCTCGGCAGCCTTCTCCCCGCCTTTCCAGGCCGCTCGCGCCCGTGTCCGCTGGACTTCCATGGCGTCGTCGAAACCGACGCGGTCGACGGCGATCCCGTGCTCGGCTGCGATCTCGGTGGTGAGCTCGATCGGGAACCCGAAGGTGTCATGGAGTCTGAAGGCGACGTCACCTGCGAGCACATCCCCCTGCTCGAGGCCCACCATTGCCTCGTCGAGGAGTCCCTGTCCGGCAGTGAGCGTCCGACGGAACTGTTCTTCCTCGCGGGCGACCACATCGAGGATGAAGGCCTTCTTCTCGACGAGGTCCGGGTAGCCGCCCCCGAGTACACCGATCGTGGCCTCCACGAGTGCCGGCAGGACGAGGTCGTCGGCGCCCAAGTGCCAGGCGTGGCGCACGGCCCGCCGCATCAGCCGCCGCAGCACGTAGCCGCGCCCCTCGTTGGAGGGCATGACGCCGTCGGAGATGAGGACGGTTGTGGTCCGACCGTGGTCGGCCAGGATGCGCAGGCCCACGTCGTCCGAGGCGTCCGCCCCGTAGCTGGCGCCGGTGAGCGCCTCACCGGCCGCCAGCACCGGTCGCAGGAGGTCCGTTTCGAAGAGCGAGGCGGCGTCCTGCATGACCATGGCCAGGCGTTCGAGGCCCATGCCGGTGTCGACGCTGCGCGACGGGAGGTCGCCGATGACGTGGTAGGGCTCGTCCTGGATGTTCTGCATGAACACGAGGTTCCACACCTCGACGAACCGCTCCTCCCCTCCGCCGATCGGGCCACCGTCTTCGCCGTACTGGGGTCCCCGGTCGTAGAAGATCTCACTGCAGGGACCGCAGGGCCCGGGAACGCCCATCTGCCAGAAGTTGTCGTTGCCACCTCGCTGCAACCGCTCGGGAGGCACGCCAATGATGTCGATCCAGATGTCCGCCGCCTCGTCGTCCGACTCGTGCACCGTGAACCACAGCCGGTCGGGGTCGAGTTCGAGTTCGTCGGTCACGAAGGCATAGGAGAGCTCGATGGCTCGGCGTTTGAAGTAGTCGCCGAAGCTGAAGTTCCCGAGCATCTCGAAGAACGACAAGTGCCGGTCGGTGGTCCCGATGATGTCGATGTCGATGGTCCGGACACACTTCTGGGAACTCACCGCCCTCGGGTACGGAGGCTCTTCCTCGCCCAGGAAGTACGGCTTGAACGGCACCATCCCGGCGTTGGTGAGCAGCAGCGTCGGGTCGGTGGGAATGACCGACGCCGACGGACGCACGGTGTGGCCGTTGCGTTCGAAGAACTCGTGGAACCTCATGCGGAGCGTGTTGGAGTCCATGTGCGGTCAGGAGGATAGGTCGCCGGCCGTCACTGACCGGTTCCGCGGTCGCGGGAGCGACCGGTGGCGCGGTCGATCTCCGCCAGGCGCTCCGCCAGCTGGGCTTCCTCGCCCTGTCGGG
>JBFKVA010000040.1:0-19492 GCA_041635475.1 Acidimicrobiia bacterium
GACCTCGTCACCACCCAGGCCCGGGAGACCATTGCCGAGTACGGACTGGAAGTCGTGTCGAACGCACCGCCGGCCGTCGACCGACCCGTGGCCGATCCCGCCACGACGATCCGGCGCGTGCTCGCCAAGCGGTCTCCTCGGTGGATATCGCCGGCACCCCAGCGGGGCGCCAAGCCGCTGAAGCTCGCCCGGGTGGCCATCGTCGGCTCCGGCAACGTCGGGGCCACGACCGGTCACCTCGTCTCGATGAACGCCATGGCCCACGAACTGGCGATGATCGACCTCGTACCCGGACTGGCAGCCAGCGTGGCCCTTGACATCAACCACTCGAGTGGGATCACCGGCTCACCCACCAGGGCCCTGGGCGGCACCGACACCGCCAGCCTCGTCACCGGTTCGGACGTCGTCGTCATCACCGCCGGGAGGCCCCGGGCACCGGGCATGGACCGGTCCGAGCTCATCGAGACCAACGGCACGGTGGTACGCGCCGTGGCCGAGGACGTCGCCAACCATGCCCCCAACGCCGTGATCATCGTCGTGACCAACCCCCTCGATGAGATGACGCACCAGGCGGCGGTCGCGTCCGGGTTCCCCCGCGAACGGGTGCTGGGGATGGCCGGGACCCTCGACTCGAGCCGGTTCCGGGCGATCCTCGCCCGGGTGGCCGGCGTGCAACCCCAGGACGTCGAGGCCTTCACGCTGGGCAGCCACGGCAACGAAATGGTGCCCATCGTCTCCCAGGCCCGGATCAAGGGCCAACCACTCCAGGACGTCATGTCCCTCGACGACATCAAGGCGTGCGTGGCCGAGACGGTGGGGGCCGGCGGACAGGTGGTGGCCCTGCGCAAGACCGGGTCTGCCTACGTGGCCCCTGCCCACGCCATCGCCGAGGTCCTCGACGGGCTTCGCCACGCCCGGGTCGGCCCGATTCCGGTGTCGGTCCGCCTCGAGGGCGAGTACGGCATCAGGGACGTGGTCATCGGTGTCCCCACCCGGCTCGGCCCCCGCGGTCTCTCCGAGATCGTCGAGATCGACCTCACCCGGGCCGAGGGGGACGCCCTGCGACGGGCGGCGGCCGCCGTGAAGGCACGGTTGGAGACATGAGCACGAACACACATCGTGGCGCCTGCGGGCGCATCGAAGGTCTGGACACATACCCAACAGGAGGATGACCATGGAAATCAACGACCTCGTCGACAACATCGTCCAGGAACTGCGGGGCTGGCAGCAATCCGCCCAGGCCCCTGCCCGGGCGCCCGGCGTCGCCCCGGCTCCCACCCCGGGGGGTTTCGAGCGAGCGGTGGACCCGTCCCGGCGAGCCCACAAGGCCCGGACGATGAAGCTCACGATCCTCGGTGGAGGCAATGGTGGACTGGCCATGGCGGGACACATGAGCCTGCTCGGTTACGAGGTCACGATGTGGTCACCGTTCTCCTGGGAGTTGCAGCCGGTCGAGGAGGCCGGTGGGATCGAGGTCATCGGCCAGGAAGTGAGCGGGTTCACCAAGGTCGCCAAGGTCACGCGCAGCCTCGACGAGGCCGTGAAGGGCGCCCACCTCATCATGGTCATCGCCCCGGCGATGTCCCACCTGCCGTTCGCGTCGATGCTCGCCCCCCTCCTCAAGGACGGGCAGGTCATCGTGCTCAACCCGGGTCGGACCGGTGGCGCCCTCGAGTTCGCTCGGATCCTCAACCGGTTCGCCTGCGCGGCCAACGTGGTCCTCGGCGAGACGCAGACCTTCATCTACGCCGCCGAGCGGCGGGCTCCCAACACGGTCGAGATCCTCAAGGAGAAGTTCCGGATGCGGGCCTCGGCGCTGCCGGCTTCCCAGAACGACGTCATGATGGACCTCCTCGGGGATCTCTACCCGCAGATCGAACCTGCCCAGAACGTCCTGGAGACGAGCCTCAACAACGTCGCACCCGTCGTGCATCCCACCACGGTCCTGCTCAACGCCCAGGTGATCGAGCGCACCGCGGCGGGCGAGCCGCTCCGCTTCTACGCCGACCAGGTCAACCAGACGACGGCCACGCTCGTCATGACCAAGGTCGATGCCGAGAAGGGCGCGGTCGCCCGGGCACTGGGCATCAAGGAGGTGTGGTCCCTGCTCGACTGGTACCGCGAGAGCTATCACGTCGTCGGGGACACGATCTTCGACGCGGTCCGGGCGAACCCCTACTACCCCGGGTTCACCGCCCCCAGCCACTTCCTCGCCCAGAACCACATCCTCGACGACGTGCCCAACTCGCTCGTCCCCATCGCCGACTTCGGCCGAGTGCTCGGTGTCCCGACGCCGACCATCAACTCGCTCGTCGACCTGGCCAGCGCCATGTGCTCCATCGACTGGTGGGCCGAAGGTCGCACGGTGGCCAGCCTCGGCCTCGGCGGCATGACGGCACCGGAGATGCTCAACCATGTCGAGAACACGGCCCGGGGCGGCAACTGCGCTGAGACCGGTGTCTGCCGAGCGTTCCCGTTCTACAAATGAGCAACCCAGGAGCCCGAACCCATGAGTGAGTGGCTGTCGGAGGAACACGTGAAGGACGCGGCCGCCGCCGGCCGGACCGAGATCGAGATCTCGCGGTGTGCAAAGGTCACCCCGCTGGCGGCCGAACGGGCCGTTGAACTCGGGGTGCGGATCGTGGTGACGCCCGGGGCAACCGGTGCCCCCAAGACCCCGCGCCCGGCCGTCGACAACCTCCAGCATGTCGTGCGCGACGTGGCGCGCCGGGCCCTCCTCGAGGCCGGCGAGGACCTGGGGCGCCTCGACGAGGTGCTGGCCGCGGTGCTGGAGGCTCTGAAGGCGGACCCCTCCCCGGGGTGCGGCTGCACGGCGCGGTAGGCTCGGGCCATGGGCAGCGGTTTCGACTCGGCCGAATTCGGGGACTTCCGACGGCCGGTCACAGCTCCGCCCGAACCGCCACCGACACCGCACAAGGATGAACCCGAGGACGCCCCGTGGGTGACGGTCCGGCAGGCGGCTGACGCCACGGGGATCCCGATGAGCACCATCCGGGGCTGGTACCGGCGGGGCCGGGTGACGAGCCGCTCCGGGGATCGACCAGGCGGGCCACGGGTGGAGGTTCGCATGGACGAGGTCCGCGCCCACGCCCGCACCCGCTCACCTCGCTCCGCCCCCACTCCGGCCCCACCCCCGTCGACCGACCCGGTTGAGACCCCGGCCGGGGTCCTCGTGCCCCTCGACTCGTGGCAGCAGCTTCTCCGGCAGTTGGGCAACCTCCACGAGGCGGGCCGCGACCTCGCCGAGGCTCGAGAACGAGCCGCCAGGGCGGAGACCGAGGCACGGTTCCTGCGCGAACGACTCGCAGAACTCCGCCAACAGCTGGCCCCGGCCCCCACCCCCGAACCGCCGGCGGCGGCCCCCACCCGTCCGACCCCCGGGCCGGCCGTGACCACGCCGGCGGAGAGGTCGATCGGGATGCGGATCGTGACGAGAATCGGGCGGGTGGCCCGGCCCCTGGGACGCCGGCGTCGGTGACGCCCGCCGACGGCGCTGCACTCCTCCCGCATGGTGACCATCGACATCCAGGACCCCGACCTCTACATCGACGGGGTCCCCCATGAGAGGTTCCGCGCCCTTCGCCACGACGACCCGGTGAGCTGGCAGGGGGAGCCGAACGGGTCCGGGTTCTGGGCGATCGTTCGCCACCCCGACGTCGTGGAAGCCGGGCGCGACTGGCGCAGGTTCTCGTCGGCGCGGGGGTCGACCCTCGAGGAACTCGACGACGAGCAGCTTGCGGTCCGCCGATCGATGCTCGACATGGACCCTCCCCAGCACACCCGTCTCCGGCGCCTGGTCGGACGGGGGTTCACACCGAAGGTCGTCCGGAGCTACGAGACGGCCATCCGGCTCCTCACGAGGGAGATCGTCACGGCCGCCATCACCCGGGGGCGCTTCGACCTCGTCGAAGAGATCAGCAAGCCGATCCCGGTTGTCTGGTTGTGCAAGCACCTCGGCGTACCGGAGGTGGACGCCGGCCTCCTCATCGACCTCACGGACCGCATGCTCGGCCAGGAGGACCCCGAGTACCGGGAGGACGACATCGATCCCGATGTCGTACGGTTCGCCCCGTTCGGGACCCTGGCCGGGCTCGAGTCATATGCCTACGCCGCCGCCCTCGCCGACGAGCGGCGGGCGAATCCCACCGACGACATCCTGAGCCAAATCCTGTTCGCCGAGCCCGGAGGGGAGCCCCTCACCCCCGAGGAGTTCCAGAACTTCTTCTCCGTCCTCATGATCGCCGGACAGGAGGCATCGAGGCATTCGATCTCACACGGGGTCCTCGCCCTCATCGACAACCCCGAGGCCGCCGAACGTCTCCACCACGAACCCTCCCTGTTTCCGACCGCCACGGAGGAGATCATCCGGTGGGCAACCCCGATCCATCACTTCCGCAGGACGGCCACGGTCGACTCCCAGCTCCACGGGCGCACGATCCGGGCCGGCGACAAGGTCACGCTCTGGTACATCTCCGCCAACTTCGATGAGACCGTCATCACGGAACCGCACCGCTTCGACATTGCCCGGGAACCGAACGACCACGTCTCGTTCGGCAAGGGCGGGCCCCACTTCTGCCTGGGCGCCGGGCTGGCCCGCCTCCAGGTGAGGATCACGTTCGAGGAGCTGCTCCCCCGAATCGCTTCACTTCGCCTGGCCGGCCCGGCCGAGCGGCTTCGCTCCAACTTCATCCATGGGATCAAGCACCTCCCGATCGAGGTCGCCTCGGCCTAGGGCTAGTCGAGCTTCTCCTTGATGGCCGCCAGCTGTAGCTCCAGGCCGCTGAGGACATGGGCCTCCATGGCCCGCTTCGCCTCGGCGGGATCCCCAGCCCGGATGGCTGCCAGGACGTCGGTGTGCCCGGGCTGGGCGTGGAGGAAGCTCATCTCGGCCGCGTGCAGCCGCGCGAACATCCGGAAGGCCTGGCTCCTGCCCCACACCGAGTCGAACGTGTCGAGAAGCATGCTGTTGTCGGCGGCGGCCACGATCGAACGGTGGACCCGGCGATTCAGCTCGAACCCCTCCTCCAGCGTCGGTGTCCCGATCGAGGAGTTGTCGATGGCGTGCTCGATGGCCTCGATCCTGTCCGGCTGGCCCCGCTGCGCCGCTATCCCGGCCGCGTACCCCTCGATCGCAGCCCGCACGTGGTAGAGGTCGGTCACCTCGTGGCGATCGAGCGACCTGACGAGGTAGCCGCCGCGATCGGAGGCCTCCAGGATCCCCTCGGACTCCAGGCGAACGAGGGCGTCACGAACCGGGGTTCGGCTCACCTGCATCTGTTCGCCGAGCGCCTCCTGCACGAGCCGCTCCCCGGGGAGAAGGTTCCCGACCACGATGGCATCGAAGATCTGGTCATACACGAGATCGGCGAGCCGAACCATTGTCCTGGGAAGTTGTTCGAACGTCATGGGATCCCTCGTGGCACCGGGCGAATCATACGGCCTCGGTCGCACCGCCGCCCGTGGAAGCGGGCTTCGTCTTGTCTCCTCGGTCGCCTGGAAAAGGTGGCTCCCACCGGCCTGAAAAGAAAACCACCGCTTTCCCGGCATCGGTGGCCTTCCACACACTAAGTTGCAACTGTATACGGAATGCAGCACGCTCGCACGGGCGCTTCCGACCACCACGAGGAGAGGAGAGCAGATGGCTGACACGGCTTCCGATCAAAGCCTGGTCAAGGCCCTCGGTACCAAGGAGGTCTTCGCCGCAGGCGTAGGCCTCGTCGTCGCAGCATCAACCCTGGTGTCCGACTTCCAGGGCTGGTTCACCGCCGGACGAGGGTTCGCCCTCGGCCTCGTCGCGATGTTCATCGTCAACATGCTGCTCGGCCTGTCGGCCGCGGAGTTGGCGGTGACCTATCCGAAGGCGGGTGCCCTGTACGACTACGCGGCCGCGGCAACACCGGGTGGACATGCAGGAAAATCGATCATCGGGATCTTCTTCGGGCTCCTGTTCTACGTCATGTTCGGCTTCGCCGGCGCCGGTGAGACCTTGGCCGGCGCCTCGGGCATGGTCGGGCTGTTCGATGCGGGCAGCGTCACCATGTGGGTGATCATCCTCACGGTTCTGGCCGTGGTGCCGAACCTGTTCGGGATCGAGGTGCTGGCCAAGCTGGAGCTGTGGCTCCTGCTCGGGATGCTCGGTATCAGGTACTTCTTCGGTCTCGCCGGGTACCTCGGGTTCAGCGACCTCGGGTCGTGGTCCTACGCCAACGTCCCGTCGACACCGGCGGACTTCGCCGGGTTCGCGGGTCTCATGACGATCGCCGGGGCTTGGGCCTTCTGGAGCTTCGTCGGCATCGAGTTCGTCGCCCCCCTGGCCGAGGAAACGAAGGACCCGACCCGCAGCATCCCCCGTGGGATCGTGTACGGCCTCATCGTGATCCTCATCACGTCGCTCTTCATGGGCTTCGGCGTGAGCGGCCTCGCCGGCGACTGGGGCACGGTCTCGGCCGACGCCCCGGAGCTCGACGTCGGTATCCGCATGTTCGGTGACGCGGGTCGCGTCCTCATGGCGCTGGCGGCCACCTTGGCGGCGTTCGCCTCGATGACCGTCGTGTACGCCTCGATGCCCCGCATCCTGTTCGGGATCTCCCGCAACGGGCACTTCCTGGGACCGCTCTCGCGGCCGTTCGGGCACGTCCATCCCAAGTATCGGACCCCCTGGGTCTCGATCCTGTTCACCGCTGCCGCCTACGTGATCGTCACGATCTACTTCGGCATCGTGAAGGACGGTGGAGCGGGGGTCGTCGACCTCATCTTCACCGCGGCCTACGTGTGGATGCTCCTGTACGTCTCGTACCACGCAATCGTCATCATGGGTCGATTCGTGACCACGGATGTGGAGCGGCCCTTCAAGCTGCCGTTGTGGGTACCGGCCGTCGGGTTCGTGGCAACGCTCTACGTGTGGTGGACCGCCTTCGGAGGCGGCACCGAGGAGAGCGCCCACGGCTTCTTCGGCCCTCGCGCCGGATGGATGATCGGGGGGTCGGCCGCGGCGGCCGTCATCTCCTACGCCCTCCGCGGGACCTCGGGCGTCGTGGACCATCTCGAGGAAGAAATCCACCAGGAGACATGACCGATCTGAACTCGACGAGTTCCGGAGGAGCCGGCCGCAAGGCCGGCTCCTCCCCCTTCGGGTACCGAGCCAGGGTCAAGCGGCTCTACCGGAGTCGGCGGGAGCGGCTCCTCGTCGTCCCCCACGCCGCCCTCGTCAAGCGTTTCGGCGCCGGCCTGGTCGACCTCGACACCGTCGAGGCCCGGTCGACGAGGGCCACCCTTGGGTCCGGGCTGATCGTGGAGGCCGGGTTCAAGGGGAACTTCCGCATGTTCGGGGCCCTCATCGACACCCAGTGGGTGGGCCGCCGCGGACAGCCGATCGGTGACGACGCGGACCTCCTCGAATACCGCTTCGACAAGGAGGCGTTCCGCGTCCGTCGGGGCGGAGAGGGTACGAAGGCCCTCGGGGAGCGCCTGTGCGATGCCCGCATGAAGGCGCTGGCCAAGGAGGGGACCCTCAAGTCGATCAGGGTCCTGGACGCCCCGGGGGGGCGCCAGGTGGAGATCATCCCCTTGGCGGGGACGATCACCGCCATGTACTTCCCCCCGCTCCCCCCCTACACGGTCCCGATCAAGCCGCAGGAGGCCGACGCCCAGCTCGAGCTCACCCTGCGCCTCCTCGAGGACTGATCCGCCCACAACCACCCCGTTTCGGGCGACGCGGGTGTACCTCGATGTGTATTCTGTATTCAGTACGCGCTGGGCATGCGAAAGGACGTTGACGTGTGCGGAATCGCCGGAAGAATCCTCTCGCCCCCGGGTCCGGTCGGCGCCGACCTCGTCGAACTCATGCAGGCGCAACGACACCGTGGCGGCGACTCGACCGGTTTCGGCATCTACGGGGAGCCCCGCTCGCAGGGGTACGTGGTCCGGGTCGTGGCCGCGGACCGGTCGAGGGCCGAACGCCAGGTGGAGGAGTTCCTCGCGGTCTGTCGCCGGCACGGGTCGGACTTCCTTGAGGACCCCACGTCGGACAGCCTGCCCCAGACCCACGTTTCGATTCGCCTCGTCATCGACGACCCCACGTCGAACTTCTCGGACTGGCTGGCAGAAGCCGACCACATCCCCGGCTTCGAGATCCAATCGGTGGGACGCTCACTCGAGATCATCAAGGACCTCGGGGACTCCTACGAGGTCGCCGACAAGCACAACGTCCGCGACTTCATCGGCAGCCACGGCATCGCCAACGCCCGCATGGCCACGGAGTCCTTCGTCTCTCCCACCGCCTCGCATCCGTTCTGGGCCCGCCCCTACCCCGACATCGCCATCGTCCACAACGGGCAGCTGACGAACTTCTACACGCTCCGCGACCGGCTGCGGCGGGCCGGCTACGACTTCAAGACCGACAACGACTCCGAGGCGATCGCCATCTGGCTCTCGGACCAGATGGCCCGCGGGAGCTCGGTCGCCGAGGCGCTCGAGAGCTCCAAGACCGCCCTCGACGGCGTGTTCACGTACATCCTGTCCACGCCGACCGGCGTGGGGTTCGCCAAGGACAAGTGGGCGATCAAGCCCCTCGTCGTGGTGGAGGAACCCGGAGGGACGATGGCGATCGCCACCGAGGAACAGGCGCTGCGCCGGATCTACACGAACGAGATCGACGTCACCAACCACGACGGGCCACTGGCCTCCCAGGTCTTCGACGTCGCGCCCGATCTTGCACTGGAGGCATCATGAGCGACCGGGTCGAAGTCATCGCCGGCGAGCGGCCGACGAAGGACGTCAACCGAGACATCCGGTCAGCCATCGCCGACGGCAAGCCGGTTCTTGTCACCGACACCCGATCCCGTCACAACCTGGGAGTCGGACTCCCGCCCGGCGGGGACATCGTGTTCGAGGGCTCGGTGGGCTACTACTGCGGAGGGCTCAACACCGGGGCAGCGATCCGCATCACCCACAACGCCGGCTGGGGCGTCGGCGAGGCCATGGCCGGGGGTCACATCACCGTCGACGGGTACGCCGGCATGAGCGCCGGGGCATCCATGCTCGGGGGCCTGGTCCACATCCGCGGTGATGCCGGGCCCCGGTGCGGCGTGGCGATGAAGGCCGGCAACATCGTGGTCGAGGGCACCATCGGGTACCTCTCGGGCTTCATGGCCCACACCGGGCGCATCATCGCCCTCGGCGGTGCGGGCGAAGCGTGCGGCGACTCGCTGTGGGGCGGGTCCGTGTGGGTGGCGGGTCCGATCCGCTCGCTCGGCGTCGACACCCGGGTCCTGGAACCCGAACCAAGCGAGGTCGAAGAGGTCGAGGTGCTCCTGGCGTCCCTCGGGCTCGCCGAACGCGACCGCGATTGGAAGAAGATCGTGTCCGGCCAGAAGCTGTGGCACTTCGAGAGCAGGGATGCAAGCGCATGGCTGATGATCTGAGCGAGTTCGAATACCCCTTCCCGATGCCTACCGAGGAGGAGGTCGCCTACAGCGACGGTGCCATCCCCGGCCTCCCGCCCGGCGTTCCATCGTCATACGTCCGCGGCAAGTCGATCCGGTGGACACCCGAGACGATCGCGGAGATCCACGCGTTGTCCCGGCTCGGGCGGTACCAGGTGCGAGGCTTCAACACGTTCAACACCCGGTTCCCGACACTCGACGACCTCGTGTTCGTGCCGGCCTCGATGACCAGGCTCCCCCTCGAGGGCTATCGCGAGAGCTGTGACTCCACCACCGTCCTCGGCAACCGGCCCGGGATCGTGGAAAAACCGCTCGAGCTCAAGATCCCCATTTATATCGCATCGATGTCATTCGGCGCCCTGTCTGCCTCGGCCAAGGCCGCGCTCGGGTACGGCGCCTCGAAGGTGGGGTCGATGACCTGCACCGGCGAGGGCGGCATGCTCGCCGACGAGCGCACGGCCTCGAGCAGGCTCGTCTACCAGATGACACCGTCGCGCTACATGCTCGACCTCGACCACCTGCGGATGGCCGACGCCATCGAGATCGCCATCGGCCAAGGAGCCAAGCCCGGCACCGGGGGGCTCCTGCTGGGCATGAAGGTGTCCGAGCGGGTCGCCGGCATGCGGTCACTCCCCACCGGCGTCGACCAACGTTCGACCGTCCGCCACCCCGACTTCCTCGGGGCCGATGATCTCCAGGTCAAGATCGAGGAACTCCGCGAAGCGACCGACTACCAGGTCCCGATCTTCGTGAAGATGGGCGCCACCCGGCCCAGGTTCGACGTCGCCATCGCCGCCAAGGCCGGGGCGGACGTGGTCGTCGTCGACGGTGCGGAAGGCGGAACCGGGGCGTCACCCGAACTCCTCCTCGACCACACCGGCGTCCCGACCATCTCGGCGATCCGGGCCGCCCGCCAGGCCCTCGAGGACTGCGGCAAGGCCGACGAGGTCAGCCTCGTGGCCGCCGGGGGCATCAGGACCGGCGTCGACGCCGCCAAGGCGCTGGCCCTCGGGGCCGACTGCGTGATGATCGGCACCGGGTCCATGATCTCCCTGGGCTGCAACAGTCCCCGGTACCTCGAGGGCTACGAGGCCCTGGGCACGAGGCCGGGCGAGTGCCATCACTGCCACACCGGCCTGTGCCCGGTTGGAATCGCAACCCAGGATCCCGAACTCGAAAAGAGGATGGACGTCGCCGCCGGCGCCGAGCGGGTGGCCCGCTACCTGACGGCCATGACGATGGAGATCACGCTCCTCGCCAAGGCGTGCGGGAAGTCGTCGGTCCACAACCTCGAAACCGAGGACCTGCGGGCGCTCTCCCTCGAAGCCTCGGCCTTCACCGGGGTCAAGCTGGCCGGCATCGACCGCCCGTTCACCTGGTAGCGCCGTCACAACTGACCACGCACCCGGCCTATAGTGGCCTGACGATGGATCGCATCATGACCACCGCCTGCGCGTGTTGCCGCTGTTTCGACAGCATGCCGCGCGCGCTCGTTCGATGTTGACCTGACCCAGCCCCTCCACCCCGACGACCCGCTCCGGCACCCGCCAGAGCGGGTTTCTTCTTTTCCAAGGACCCTCATGACCATCCCATCCTCCACCGCCATCGGTCCCGACCCCGGGGTCCGACGGTACGACAGCATCCGCGACCTGCTTCCGAGCGTCGACAACCCCACGCCGCTCGTTGGGGTCGACGAGCGGGGAGCCGACGGCACCCTCGAACTCTTCCTCAAGCTCGAGTGGCTCAACCCGTTCGGTTCCATCAAGGACCGTGCCGCCAACCACCTCCTCAGGGGCTTGGCCGCACGCGGCCTCCTCGACGGCCGCAAGCTGGTCGAACCGTCATCGGGGAACACGGCGATCGCCCTCGCCGCCCTCGCCGGCATGGCGGGGACCCACCTCACGGTCACGATTCCCGACGGCGTCCCGCAGGAGAAGAAGGTCCTCCTGCGGATGCTCGGGGCGGAGGTGTGGGAGACACCCGACGACCTGTGCCCGGTCGACCACCCCAAGGATGGCGCCATCGCCCTCGCTCGCTCGATCGCGGCCAGCGACGACCGGTTCGTCATGCCCGACCAATACTCGAACCCCGACAACGTCCTCGCCCACTACGAGACGACCGGCCCCGAGGTCTGGCGACAGACCGGCGGACTGATCCGGACCTTCGTCGCCGGCCTGGGCACCGGCGGCACCATCAGCGGTGCCGGCGCCTTCCTCAAGGAGCGCAACCCGGCCATCAGGATCATCGGGGTGGAACCCCAGCCCGGGCATCGTATCCCCGGCCTCAAGAACTTCGAGGAGGCCGCCGAGCCGGCGATCCTCGACTGGAGCGTCATCGACGACGTGATCCGCGTCGACGACGGGCCGGCCTACGACACCACGTTGCGCCTCCACCGACGACATGGCCTGCTCGTCGGGCCCTCCACCGGTGCCGTGGTGCACGCCGCCACGGCCGTGGACGGGGCCGGCCTCACCGTCGGTATCTCCCCCGACTCGAGTCTGAAGTACACGTCCTACTTCGCGGAGATCCTCGGCGACGACGGCCTCCCGACGGCCTGACCCCCAGAAAGACGAGACCCATGACCGACACTCCCCCGTCCAACCGACAGATCATCCACACGACCGTCGACACCAGCGGACTGCTCTGCCCGCTTCCCGTCTACAAGGCGGCCCTCGCCCTCAAGGCGATGGAGCCGGGCCAGATCCTCGAACTCGTGTGCACGGATCCCGGGTCCCTCGCCGACATCCCCGCCATGGTCCGCCAGCGAGGGGACCGGCTCGTGAGCACCCAGGAACGGGGCGACGCCCAGGTGTTCCTCATCGCCAAGGGTGGCCAATCGTGAGCGCCGCCGTCTCGCCCTCCACCGAGGTCAGAGGCCGCGGACGAAGGCAGCCGTTGCGTCCAGCATGCGCTCCGGCTGTTCGAGGTGCGGATGGTGTCCGCAGTCGGGCAGGATGAGGGTCGAAGGGGGCACCACCATCCCGTCGACGATGCGCCGGACCTGGTCGAGTGTCCCGTACTGGTCGCTCTCGCCTTGGACGACCAGTGTGGGCACCGTGATGCCCGGGAGGTAGCGCTCAATGGTCCATGCCGCGAAGTCAGGGTGGAGCCACGTGTCCGCCCACCCGTGGAAGGCCCCATCGACGTCGGCGTGGTAGCGAGCCAGCCGGGACCGCAGGTCGTCGTTTCGGAACCGGTCGAGGGCGTCGGCTATCGACCGCACGCCGATCTCCTCCCCGCCGACCACATGGGCGGCGGCACTGATGACGCCCAGGAGTCGGGCGTCGTCATGGTGGCCGGCCGCGACGAGCGCAACCGAGGCTCCGTCCGAGTGACCCCACAACACGTACTCGCCCACCCCGAGCGCATCGAGCAGCACCGGCAGGCCCGTCTCGCCCTCACGCTCCATGTGGTCGATCGGCCACGGGAGGGGACGGGGATCGGACCCGCCGTACCCCCACCTCGAGTACACGAGCGCGCTGAGCCCCGTCGCCTCGGTCACCCGGTCGGGGAAGTCCCGCCACATGCCGGCACAACCGAGGCCCTCATGCAGGAAGACGAGGACGGGAAGCCCATCACGCCGCCGCCCCGTCCACCGGTATTCGATCCCGTGCCCATCGACAACGATCCGCTCCACGCTGCCCGAGCATAGGGACGCCGGACTGACCGGTGCTCTCCGTTAGCCTGCGCCCCATGGCCCAACCCGTCCTTGCACCGCTCGACTTCGGCGGCATCTTCGATCAGGCCTTCAAGCTCTACACCGGCAGGTGGCGAACACTGCTGACGATCTCGGCCGTGGTCATGATCCCGCTGGGCATCGTGTCGCTCCTCATCACGGTCGCCGTCTTCCCCGACCTCGACGTCGCGCTGTCCGATCCCGACCTGGTCACTGCGTCACCGCAAGAGGTCTTCGATCTCCTCGGCCGGATCCTCCTGCCGACACTCCTCGTGGGGGTCATCAACGTCGTCGGGCTCTGGCTCATCCAGGGATCATGTACCCACGCCGTGGCCGAGGTGTACAACGGCCGGGAACCCGACTGGCGACGTTCACTGGCAGCGGGGTTCCGCCGACTCCCTTCCTACCTGGCGACCATGATCCTGATGGGCCTGGGCATCATCGGGGGCTTCTTCCTATGCTTCGTCGGGTCGGTGTGGTTCGGGATCATGTGGGCCGTTGCCATCCCGGCGCTCATTGCCGAGGACCTCGGCCCCTGGGGCGCCCTCAAGCGGTCGTGGTCGCTCATCCAGGGCTCCTTCTGGCGGACCCTCGGCCTCACGATCGTGTCGGGGCTGATCGTCGGCGTCGTCGGCATCGCCCTCGCCTCGCCCACCCAATTCGTCGTCTTCTCCGGCGGGTCGCTCACCGCCTCCCAGGCCACGGGCCAAGTGGCCAACACCTTGGCGTACACGCTCACTCTGCCGTTCCAGGCACTCGTGGCGGTGGTCATCTACTTCGACCAGCGGGTGCGCAAAGAGGCGTTCGACCTCCAAACCCTGTCGGACGGACTCCGCGGCCCCGACGTCGACCGGGCGTTCCAACCACCCTCCTTCCCGGACTCCGACGCACCGTCGACGGACCTCTCCCCGCCGCCTCCTCCACCGCCCTCCGACCGGGATGACCCGGGTGGCGATCCGTTCCAGTAGCGCACTCCTGGCCCTGGGGATCGTCCTCTTCATCGCGACACCGGCGGCCGGTGTCGACCGGTCGACCGAGGACTTCATCGACGTGGCCCGGTCTGCCCGGGTCGACGCGGCTGCGGTCTCCGACCTCACCGCGACGACGTCGATCGACGGCATCCCCGTCGATGTCGCCGCGATCTTCAACGACCCCGAGACCCGGGCCGGCCGCCTCGATGCGCTCCTGGCCCCCGGGGGGGCCGGTCACGAGCCCCGGACGGCAGCCCTCATCCACCCCATCCTGGCCGAGCAGCGATTCGACACGACGAGGAACGTCTCGGCCGCAACCGTGGTGCGGGCATGGACCCTCCGACTCGTCCAAGGGATTCTCTCCGCCCTCGAGCGGGCGATTCCCGGCGGGCTGGCGACCCTGGGCTGGGTCCTCCTCGTCGCCACCGTGGCCGGGAGCGGGATCGTCGCCGTGTCGTTGCTCCGACGCCGCGAGCGGGAAGTCGAGGGAGCGACACGGTCCGACATGGGCGCCGAGCGTGTACGACCGGCCACCTTGGAGCGACAGGCTGCGGCCGCCGAACGGGACGGGGACCTCGAGGAAGCCCTCCGTCTCCGTTTCCACGCTGCTCTCCTTCGCCTCGACGCCCACGGGGCCATCCGGTTCCACGACGGCCTCACGTCGGGCCACGTTCTCGATGGGGTCCCTCACCGCCTTGTGCCCCCGCTGGTGGCAGCCCACGACGAGGTCGTGTACGGAGGTCGGGCTCCCACCCTGGACGACCTCGCCGAGAGCCGAATGGGATGGCCTCGCGTCATCAGCGAGGTGACGCCATGAGCACCGGCCGCCGGGTGACGTGGGGGCTCGTCGTCTTCGCCGGGGTGGCCGTTGTCCTCAACCTCGTGGGTGTGGCCGCCGACAGCGTCAGCCGGAGCCACGTCGTTCCCGGGCCCGACGGATCCTCCCATGTGACAACGGGCAATGGGCTGGCGGCCTACCACGATCTCCTCGTGGCGGCCGGTCACCCGGTCTCTGTGCTTTCCGCACCGATCCGCCCGGGCACACTCGATCCCTCGACGACACTCGTGATCGCCTCGCCCGAGGAGTTCGCCCTCGACGAGCGCCAGGTGGACCTCATCGGTGACTTCCTTGCGGGCGGCGGTCGCCTCGTGCTGGCATCCACGACCTTCTTCGGGGACCTCGCCACCACCCTGCTCGACCCTGCTCCCCGCCTCGGCCCCGCCCCGCCGCCGGAGGTGACGGCACTGCTGCCCGTGCCCGAGACCGCCGGGGTGGCGACCGTGGCGACCTCAGGGCTGTACGCCTGGAAGGACACCGGGGCAGCCCTTCCGATCGTGGGGGCCGATGGGGTGACCGTCGTGGCCGTGGCATCGATCGGCCGCGGGCGCCTCGTCCTGCTGGCAGACCCGGCGCTCCTCTCCAATGCGTTCATCGGGACCAACGCCCACCTCGGCTTGGCCGTCGCCGGCGAACCCGGACGGCCGATCGTGTTCGACGAGTACGTCCACGGATACGGAAGCGACTCGGCGATCACGGCGATCCCCCCTCGGTGGCGGGCCGCACTTGCGCTCCTCCTCCTGGCGACGTTCATCTGGCTGTGGTCGATCGGGAGCCGGTTTGCCCCAGCCGAGCCGGCCGATCGTGTGTTCCCTCCGGCCCGGGGCCTCTACGTCGACGCCCTCGCCGCCAGCCTCGCCCGCACCCCAGATCGCGATATGTCCATGCCCACGACCCCACGACCGTAGGCTCACGTTCGTGCTTGCCGAACTCCGCTCCCGCCTCCACGGTGAGGTCTCCAAGGTGGTCGTCGGCCACTCGCGATCCGTCGACGCCCTCCTGGCAGCGGTCACCGTGGGCGGGCACGTCCTCATCGAAGGCGTCCCCGGCACGGCCAAGACGCTGCTGGCCAAGGCCTTCGCCCGCGCGCTGGGCCTCGAGTTCGGCCGGGCCCAGTTCACCCCCGACATGCTGCCGTCGGACCTCACCGGCACGGTGACCCTCCGGGGCGGGGACCTCGTCTTTCGGCCAGGTCCGGTCTTCACCAATCTCCTGCTGGCCGACGAGATCAACCGCACCCCGCCCAAGACCCAAGCCGCGCTGCTCGAGGCGATGGCCGAGTCCCAGGTGACGGTCGACGGTACATCCCATCCCCTCCCGAACCCTTTCATGACGATCGCCACCCAGAACCCGATCGAGTACGAGGGGACGTACCCACTTCCCGAAGCCCAGCTCGATCGGTTCCTCATGAAGATCGAGATGGGGTACCCCGACGAGGAGGCCGAGCGGTCCATGCTTGCGCTCGATCGGTCGGGAACCGAGCCTTCGACGCTGACGGCCGTCGCTCCGGTGACCGACGCCGAGACCCTCCTGGCGGCTCGCAGCCTCGTTGACACGACCACCATCACCGCCGAGGTCACCGACTACCTCCTCGGCCTCATTCGGTCGACGCGGTCCCAGCCCGCGGTCGAGCTGGGGGCCAGCCCCCGGGCCGCGGTGCACCTCCTGGCGGCCTCCAAGGCGCGGGCCCGGGTGGCGGGCCGCGACTACGTCACACCGGATGACATCGCCCTCATGGCCCCACTCGTGCTGCGGCACCGGATCCTGCTCCGTCCCGAGGCGGAGCTCGACCGGTATCGGCCCGACGATGCCATCGCGGCGGCCGTCGCCTCCACCCCGGTCCCCCGGTGACCCCCACCCGGCGAGCGGCCGGCGCACTGGCCCTTGTCGCCGTGGCCACACCCTGGATCGGGATTCCCCTGGGGGCAGCCCTGTTCGGGCTCGTGGCTGCCCTCATCGCTGCCGACGGGTGGCGGGTGAGGACGGCCCCGCCGGTGCTCTCGGTGGTCCCCGATCGCCTCTCTCGGGGGGTCCCCGCACCGTTCGAGGTGAGCGTTCGCAGCCGCCACGCGTTCCGGGTTCGGCAGCCGACACCGGCCGACGTCCACGTGGAACCCCAGGAGGCCACCACCCATCTGCATTCGACGATCTCCGCCACCCGGCGAGGTCGCCACACGCTGAGCCGTCCCGTCATCCGGCTCGCAGGCCCCCTCGGCCTTGGAGGGTGGACCCACCGCGGCGGCGAGTCCCGGGACATCCTCGTCTACCCGGACCTCATCGCCGCTCGCCGCCTCGCCCACGCCGTGCGTACCGGCCGGTTCCAGGGCGAGGGTCGCCGGTCCCGTGGCCAGCTGGGGCTCGGCACGGAGTTCGAGTCGATTCGCGACTATCAGCCCGACGATGACATCAGGCAGGTCAACTGGCGAGCCACGCAGCGAATGGGGCGCCCGATGAGCAACCAGTACCGGGTGGAACAGGATCGGGAAGTCCTCTGCCTCGTGGACACCGGGCGGCTCATGGCCTCCGAGGTGGGCGGGAGGTCCCGCCTCGACGCCACCCTCGACGCGGTGGCCGCGGTGGCGTCCGTCGCCGACGTGCTCGGCGATCGCATCGGTGTATTGGCGTTCGACGCCGAGATCCGGCGCTTCGTTCCACCGGGACGAACCAATGCCGACCGGGTGCTCCACGCCGTCTTCGACCTCGAGTCCCGGCCCGTCGACTCCGACTACCTGCTCGCGTTCCACACGGCAGCCGCCGCCAAACGGTCCCTTGTCATGGTGTTCACGGACATCTTCGAGGAGGCGGCAGCTCGTCCGCTCGTCGACGCGGCGCCCACGCTTTCCCGGCACCACGCGGTCGTCATCGCGTCGGTCGGGGACGCCGACCTCGAGGCCGTCCTGGCCACTCCGGTGGTCGACGCCGTCTCGGCGGCTCGGAGGGTCGTCGCCGCCGATGTGCTGGCAGGGCGGCAGCGGACCGTCGTCCGGGTGGAGGCGGCCGGGGCCCTCGTCGAAGCGGCAGGGGATGACCTTCCCAGCCGGTGTGTCGCCGCCTACCTCACCGCCAAGGCTCGAGCTCGGCTGTAGACGCCACCTCCCGACTCGTCGTCGTTCGCACGCCACGGGTCACGACGAGACCCCAGAACACAAGGCCGCTGAGGATTCCCACCGGGACGGTCACGGCCGGCCCCAGTCCGGTTCGACCGACGTAGCCCTCGAGGAAGCCGGCCACGACGAGCCAGGGGGCCGTTCCGGCCGCGAGCAACACCGCCTCCCTCCCTTCGGCGGCCAGGGAGGCCGCCCGGGTCCTCGTCCCCGGCTGCAGGAGTGCCTTCCCCAGGCTGAGGCCGGCTCCCCCACCCACGAGGATGCAGGTGAACTCGAGCACGCCATGCCCGGTCGTGGCCGCAACGAGGAGCGCACCGTTGCCGGCGCCCACCGCCAGGCCGGCGACCGCCCCCAGGATCGCCCCGTTGTAGACAAGGATGGCCCCGGTTCCGAGCCCCCAGACGACGCCCAGGGCGAACGCCGTCAGCGTCACGCGAACGTTGTTGACAAGGACATACGTCGAGAACGCAGCGACACCGACGCCGCCCAACCCCTGGCCGGTCCCGGTCTCCTGCGGTTCGGTCACCCACAGGAACCCGGCGGGGACGATGCCCTCGGCGGCCGTTGGATCCGTGAGGGCCCACCACGCGGTCAGGAGACCCGGCCCGAACGTGAGGATGGCCGCCAGCCCGATCATGGGGAGCCGGGCCCCCACGAGCCGCCAGTACCCGTCGATGAGGAACCGCCACACCGAGGCGCGACGAAGGCCGCGGTCGTACACCACCCCTCGGGCACCGAGGGCCAGCTGCTCCAGGCGGTCGACGACCGGGTCGCCGGGGAACCGACGCCGTGCCAGGGCCAGGTCGGCGGCGACGCCCCGGTAGAGGACCCCCAGCCTGCGTACGCGGGCTGCCCCGAGCCGTTCCGGGCGGCGTCCCGCATCACCGACGAGGCCCTCGAGTTCCTGCCAGGTACGCTCTCGGTCAGCTACGAATGTCGTGAGATCCATGCTCGAAGACCGCTACTCCATCGAGACCCCCGAAGGGCTCCGCCTCGACCTCGTCCTGGCCGGGGTCGGCACGCGGATCGTAGCGGCCATCATCGACACGGCCGTGATCGCAGCAGTGGTGGGGGCGGTCGCCGTTGGAGGAGGGCTCATCGCGCCGATGGTCGCCACCGCCTTCGATGAGGCGGGACTGCTCCTGGCGATCGTCGTGATCGCCAGCCTGGCAGCCATCCCCTTGTTGTACTACGTCGGGTTCGAGACCCTCGACGGCGGTCGCTCGGTCGGCAAGCGGGCCCTCCGGCTGCGGGTGGTGCGGGCCAACGGCCTCCCGGTGGGATTCGTCGGATCCCTCGTTCGCAACCTGCTTCGCATCGTGGACCTCCTCCCCGCCGCGTACCTCGTCGGGCTCATCGCCGTGGTGTCATCGAGTGCCAACCAGCGGGTGGGCGACCTGGCGGCAGGGACCCTCGTCATCCGGGAACGATCGGCA
>JBFKVA010000041.1:0-19115 GCA_041635475.1 Acidimicrobiia bacterium
CACGACGACCAGCACGGGACTGCCATCGTCACCCTTGCCGCCCTGCAGAACGCTTGCAAGGTGACCGGCCGCCGCATGCGCGACCTGAGGGTCGTCATCGCCGGTTCGGGCGCGGCCGGTGTCGCCTGCGCCAAGATCCTCTTCCACGCCGGGGTGCGAGAACTCGTCGTCACCGACTCGAAGGGCCCGATCTACCAGGGGCGTTCCGGTCTCGACGGCGGCAAGGGCTGGATCGCCGACAACACGAACCCGGACAAGGTTGACGGGACGCTGGCCGACGTCATGGCCGGCAGGGATGTGTTCATCGGCGTGTCTCGGCCCGGAATCATCACCCGCGATGACGTGGCGCGGATGGCCCCCAGCCCCCTCATCTTCGCCATGGCCAACCCGACCCCCGAGATCATGCCCGAGGAGGTCGAAGGAGTGGCCGGCATCATCGCCACCGGTCGCAGCGACTTCCCCAACCAGATCAACAACGTCCTCGCCTTCCCTGGTATTTTCCGGGGAGCCCTCGACGCGGGGGCGACGGCCATCACCGAGAACATGAAACTGGCGGCTGCCGACGCCATCGCTGCCAAGGTGGGTGAAGCGCTGGCCGTCGACCACATCGTTCCCCCGGCCCTCGACCGCTCCGTCGCCCCGGCGGTGGCGGCTGCCGTGGCCAAGCAGGCGCTGCGCGACGGCGTCTGTCGCTGACTTCAGGCGGCCGGCAGGCGAACGGTGAAGACGGTCGAGTCGCCCTCGCGGGTGTACGTCAGCTGGCCGCCCATGCCCTGGGCGAGGGCCCGGGACACCGGCAGGCCGAGGCCGAGGGCGATGGTGCCCTCCCCGGCACCGGTACTCACGTAGGGCTCAAACACCGATTGGGCCATCGCCGGGTCGATCCCGTCCCCGGCGTCGATCACTGAGACACGGGCCCAGCCGTCGTCATCCTCCAGTCTGATCGTGATGGGGGGCGCCCCGTAGCGCTGGGCGTTGGTCAGGAGGTTGCGAACGATCCGGCGGATCCACGACGAATCTGCCACCGCCTGCGCTTCGCCGCCAACGGCGACGCCCGCGAGTCCGCTCGTGGCGATGGCGGCGTGGACCTCGGCCCGTAGGTCGAGGGGGACCAGGTCCGGGGCGGGGTGAGCGCCGTCCGACGTCTCGAGGAGATCGTCGACGATCCTCGCAAGGTCGAGTGCCTCCCGGGCGATGGTGGCGGCGATCTCCGCCACCTCCCCCTGTCCTGCGGCAGCCATCCGAGCGGCCAGTTCCTCACTGAGGCCGAGCACGGATGTCAGGGGCGTCTTGATCTCATGGGCGACGGTCTCGATGACGCGATCCCGCTCGAGGATCGAGCCGGCCAGGCCCGACAGGGCCGAGTCGCGCTGGGAGAGGTCGTGCCCGATGATCGAGTAGAAGGCGGGGAATCCGTCGCTTCCCAGGTGGGTCTCGAAGTTGACAGAGAAGTGCCGGGGGATTCCTTTCAGCATGAATGACTGCTCCCCCCAGGAGGCGGACCGTTCCACGAGTTCTTCGAACGGGATGTCGTACCCCGCGACCTCGGCGAAGGCCGGGCGTGCCTGCACGGTCGCCTCCGTGATCTGGAGGAGCCGACGGGCTGCCGCGTTGGCCCACACGAGCCGTCCCTTCGGGTCGAGCATGAGGACCGGGTCGGCCGTGCGTTCGAGGAGGATCCGTTGTTGTTGTTCGATCGGGCCCGCATCGATCGACTCGGTCACCGTGAGGAAGCCGCCTTCGAATCGCTCCATTCGCCCGTCGGCGTCGCGCACGACCCGGGCCAGCGGTTTGATCCAGCGGAGTCCCTTCGGGGTGTCGATGACCTGTTCCCAGTCGATGACCTCGATGTCCGACTTGTCGAGTTCGGCGATCACCCTCTCGCGTTCGGTGGGGTCGGCGTAGAGGTCGTCGGTACGGGTCGCCCCTTTGTGGTCGTCCGGCGTCGCGAACACTTCCCAAAACGCCCGATTGCCGGCCAGCACGCGTCCGTCACGAGCGGTGGCGTAGAGGGGGATGGGCAGACGGTCGAAAAGCGCGGCAACGTCGAACTCGGGAGTTGGGTTGGCGCTCGAGGTCATGTCGATGAGGCCAAGGTACACCCCGCGGAGGCGAATGGACGTTTAGCGCCGGATCTTCTTGTAGGTGATCCGAGTTGGACGAACCGCCTCCTCCCCGAACTCGGCGCTCGCCCACTCCTCGTACTCGCTGAAGTTGCCCTCGAACCACCGCACCTCGCTGTTGCCGGCGAAGACGAGCATGTGGGTGGCGACCCGGTCGAGGAACCACCGGTCGTGGGAGATGATCATTGCGCACCCCGGGAACGCCAGCAACGCCTCCTCGAGGGAGCGAAGCGTGTCCACGTCGAGGTCGTTCGTCGGCTCGTCGAGAAGCAGGAGGTTGCCACCGGTTCGAAGCATCTTGCCCAGGTGGACCCGGTTGCGTTCGCCGCCGGACAGGACCCCGACCTTCTTCTGCTGGTCCGAGCCCTTGAAGTTGAGCGAGGACACGTAGGCGCGGCTGTTGACCTCCCGGGTACCGACCAGGAGGAGGTCGGTGCCCCCGGTGATCTCCTGGAACACGGTGCTGTCGGGATCAAGGGCGTCGCGCGACTGGTCGACGTACGCGAGGTCGACCGTGGGACCGAGTTCGAGGGTCCCGGCGTCGGGTGCCTCGTGGCCCGTGATCATGCGAAACAGGGTGGTCTTGCCCGCTCCGTTGGCCCCTATGACGCCGACGATGCCGGCCGGCGGAAGGCTGAAGGACACGTCGTCGAACAGGAGTCGCTCGCCGAATCCTTTCGCGAGCCCGCCGGCCTCGATGACCTTGTCACCGAGCCTCCGTGTCATCGGCACCCGAAGCTCGGGCCGCCCGGGACGGTCCTCGCGCTCCTGGGAGGCAGCGAGGAGATCCTCATAGGCACGGAGGCGGGCATGGCCCTTCGCCTGGCGGGCCTTGGGGCTCATGCGGACCCACTCCAGCTCACGGGCCAGCGTTCGCTGCCGGGCAGACTCCTCCTTTTCCTCGTGGGCGAGGCGGGCCTGCTTGTGGGCGAGCCATCCCGAGTAGTTTCCCTCGAACGGGTAGGCCCGACCGTTGTCGAGCTCGAGGATCCACCCCGCCACGTTGTCGAGGAAGTACCGGTCATGGGTGACGGCCACCACGGTCCCGGGGTACTCCTGCAGGTGGCGCTCGAGCCACAGGACGGACTCGGCGTCGAGATGGTTGGTCGGCTCATCGAGCAGGAGCAGGTCGGGATGGGAGAGGAGGAGCCGGCACAGGGCCACGCGGCGCCGTTCGCCGCCCGACAGCGTGGCGACGTCGGCGTCGCCGGGCGGGACCCGGAGTGCGTCCATGGCGATCTCCACGTTCCGGTCGAGATCCCAGGCGCCGGCTGCTTCGATGCGCTTCTCAAGGTTGGCTTGACGCTCGCCGAGCTTCTCGAAGTCGGCCTCGGGGTCGGACCAGCCCGCCAGGACGGTGGTGTACTCGTCGAGGAGGGCCTTGATCGGGGCGACCCCCTCCATCACGTTGCCGAGGACGTCCTTCGTCGGGTTCAACTGGGGCTCCTGGGGGAGGAACCCGACGGTGTAGCCGGCGGTGAGGGTGGCGGTCCCGGTGAACCCGGTGTCGAGTCCGGCCATGATCCGCAGCACCGACGACTTGCCCGCCCCGTTATGGCCGATGACACCGATCTTGGCGCCGGGGAGGAACGCCAGCGTGACGTTCTTGAGGATGTCCTTGTCGGGGGGGTGGTGACGACTCACATCGATCATCGTGAAGATGAACTCGCGCATCCCCCGACGGTAGCGATTCGCAGTGCGGGCGCATCCCGGGGAGGTGGCTTGGGTCGAAGGCTGCTATACGCTCAGGCCGATGTCCCTCGCCGACCGATCCGAGCCGCTCCTGGAACGCGTCGTGGCGGCCCGCGAAGGAGGCCACCACCGGGCGGGCCAGGTCGAGATGTCCCGGGCGGTCGCCGACGCCATCGAGCAGGGCCGCCACCTCGTCGTGGAGGCCGGCACCGGGACCGGCAAGTCGTTCGCCTACCTCGTGCCGGCGGTCGCCTGCGGATCCCGGGTCGTCGTGTCGACCGCCACCAAGAGCCTCCAGGATCAACTCGGTGAGCGGGACCTTCCCTTCATCGCCGAAGCCCTCGGTGACGAGCTGTCGGTGGCTACGGCCGTCGTCAAGGGCCGCGGCTCCTACCTGTGCCTGAGCCGACTCGAGGAGCACCTCGAGGAGGCCGGGTGGCGCCGCCAGGAAGGGCTGTTCGGGCAGTCGGTCGACCTGCCCGACGAGCTGAGGGCGCTCGTCGAGTGGGCGGCCGAGACGGACTCGGGCGACCGGGACGCCATGCCGTTCGAGGTGGAGGATTGGTCCGAGTACTCGGTGGCGGGCATGGAGTGCCCGGGGCGTGAGGCGTGTCCGCAGGGACAGGAGTGCTTTGCCATGGCCGCCCTCGACCGGGCCGCCGAGGCCGACGTCGTGGTGGTGAACCACCACCTCTACGGCGCCTACCTGGCGTCCGAGAAGACGATTCTGCCCGAGCACGCCGTCGTGATCTTCGACGAGGCCCATCGCCTGGAGGACACCATGGCCTCGGCGTTGGGGGTGGAGCTGGCCGGGTGGCGGGTGTGGCAGCTCGTGCGGTCGGCGAGGTCGCTGCCCCTCGTGGTGGGAACCGCGGCTGCGACCCGGCTCGTCCGGTCGCTGTCGGGTGCCGCCACGGCCCTGGACAAGGCGTTGGGCCAGGCCCGCCCGGGGCGGTTCCACGACCCCGCCGAGCTGGAGGCGGCCGACGCCCTGACCCGCCTCCTGTCGGTCGTCGACGACCTCGTCGCCACCGTCCGCGCCGCCTCCCCGGCCACCCCGGCCGGCCAGGGCGCCAGGGCCCGCCTCCTGCGTCTCAGTGGTCACATGCTGGGCGACCTCGACTTCGTGGCGACGATGTCCGAAGGACTCGTCGGCTGGGTGGAGGGCGGCGCTCGACCGGCCCTCAAGGTGGCCCCGGTCGACGTGGCCGGCCTCCTGCGGCATCACCTGCTGGGCGACGTCACGGTCATCGCGACATCTGCCACCTTGTCGGTGGGAGGCGACCTCGGGCCCACCGCTCGGGCCCTCGGTCTCGGCCCCGACGACCACTCACGCCTCTTCGTCCAGAGCCCGTTCGACTATCGGACCCAGGCCTGTCTGTACGCAGCCGCGTCGCTCCCGGATCCGCGGTCCGACGAGTGGGCGGAGGCCGCCCTCGACGAAGCCGCCGACCTGCTCGAGATCTCCGGGGGTCGGGGGCTCATGCTCACCACGAGCCATCGGATGCTCGGCCGGGCGGCGGAGCGGCTCGTTGGAGTGGGGTCGTTCCGCCTCCTCGTGCAGGGCGAGCTGCCCAAGCAGGCCCTCGTGCGGGAGTTCGAGGAGGACGAGACCTCGGTGCTCGTGGCAACGATGGGGTTCTGGGAGGGCCTCGACGTGCCCGGCCGCAGCCTCCAGGTGGTCATCATCGACAAGCTCCCCTTCCCGCGGCCCGACGACCCGCTGTGGCAGGCACGCCGAGAAGTGGCCGAAGCGGAGGGCCTGTCGTCATTCGCCGCCGTCGACCTGCCCCGGGCGGCCGTCCTCCTCGCCCAAGGCTCGGGACGGCTCATACGCTCGGTCGATGACCGGGGTCTCGTGGCCGTGCTCGACCCGCGGCTGGCACGAGCCCGATACGGATCGGCCCTCATCCAAGCCCTGCCGGACATGGCCCGCACCGCCGACCCGGCAGTTGCCCGCGAGTTCCTCACGCGACTCCGAGCCTGACGGCACGGGCCGCCGGCCGGCTCAGCGGCGCGACGGCCCTACACTGCAGGGCGGCTCGCAGGCCACTGCCTCGCCGTTTCTTCCCAGGACAGATATGACCTCCGCCCAAACCGCCCGCACCGACGTGCGGTTCGCCGACCTCGGACTGGCGGCACCGATGATCGAGGTGTTGCACACGAAGGGGATCGACCACCCGTTCCCGATCCAGGCCGACGCCATTCCCGACGCCCTCGCCGGCCACGACCTGTGCGGCAAGGCCCAGACCGGGTCGGGCAAGACGTTCGCATTCGGCCTCCCCGTGGTGCAGAAGGTCGCCGGGTCGCCCGGCGACCTCCAGGCCCTCATCCTGGTTCCCACCCGTGAGCTGTGTGTCCAGGTCGCAGGCGAGATCCGGCCGTTCGCCCGGGCCATGGGTGTGCGCGTCACCGAGGTGTACGGCGGCGTGTCGATGGGCAAGCAGATCGACGAGATCAAGGCCGGGGCCGAGATCGTCGTTGCCACACCCGGGCGACTCATCGACCTGCAGGACCGGGGAGCAGTCACCTACGAGAGCGTGAAGATCGTGGTGCTCGACGAAGCCGACCAAATGGGCGACATGGGATTCCTGCCCCAGGTCGAGTACATCTGGCGACAGGTCCCCGACGGTCACCAGTCCATGCTGTTCTCGGCGACCCTCGACGGTGCCATCGACCACCTCGTTCGGCGCCGGCTCACCAACCCGGTGCGACACGACGTCGAGTCCGAGTCCGTGTCCATCGAGCAGATGGAGCACCGCTTCATCCTCGTCCACCACCGGGACAAGCTGGCCGCCACGGCCCGCGTCGCCAAGAGCGCCGAGCGCGTCCTCGTGTTCACCCACACCAAGCGGGCCGCCGACCGGGTGGCTGCGGACCTGCGCGACGCCGGGGTGGAGGCCAGGGCCATCCACGGCGACCTCCCCCAACACAAACGCCAGGAGGCCCTCGACCGGTTCACCCAGGGCCGGACCCCGGTCCTCGTGGCCACCAATGTGGCAGCCCGCGGCCTCGACATCGACGACGTCGACCTCGTCCTCCACTTCGACCCCCCGTCCGACGCCAAGACCTTCCTCCACCGCTCGGGCCGCACCGCCCGGGCCGGGCGACCGGGCATGGTCGTGACGCTCGCCGAGTGGGACCAGGAGACTGCGGTCCAGGCGATGCAACGGGAAGCCGAACTCGACCACGAAATCGTCAAGATGTACTCGACCGACGAGCGGCTCGACGACCTCTGGGCGTGGAACCCACCGATGCGGGACGACAAGCCCGTTCCCCGGAGTCGCCGGAGGCGACGGAGGTTCTGATGGCCGGGTACGGGCGTGCCCTCCGGCGGGCCTGCCCTCGGTGCGGGCACGCCCCGATCTTTCGGACCTTCTTCGACCTCGAGCCCGGGTGCCCGTCGTGTGACCTCGTCTTCGAGCGGGAGTCCGGTTACTGGGTCGGGGCCATGATCATCAACACCGCGGTGATCAGCTTCGTCCTTCTCGCCACCCTGGTGCTGGTCGTGTGGCTCACCTGGCCGGAGGTGCCGTGGGGCTGGCTCATGGCCGGCGTCATCGTCCTCAGCATCGCCGTACCGGTCGGCTTCCACCCCTTTTCCAAGACGCTGTGGATGGCGCTCGATCTCCGCGTGAAGGAGGGCGCTGAGTGACTGGCGCCCCGGTGGTGCTGGGACCGGGAATCCGGGGCGAGATGATCGCCCATGCCCGGTCCTGCCTGCCCAACGAGGCGTGTGGACTCCTCGTCGGCCGGGGGTTGCACGTGGAGCGGTTCGTTCCGGTCGCCAACGCCGACGCTTCCCCGACGACCTACACCCTCGACCCCGAAGGGCACTATCGGGCGATGCTCGAGGCCGAGGCGGACGGGCTCGCTTTGCTCGGCGCGTTCCACTCCCACCCCGCCTCGGCCGCGGTCCCGTCCCGGACCGACATCGACCTCGCAGCCGACCCCGACTGGGTCTGGATCATCGTCGGACCGATGGACGAGCACCTGCGCGTTCGGGCGTGGAGGATCCTGGAGTCCGGGACCGAGGAGGTGCCCATCGAGTGAGGGGTTCGGTGGAAGCGAGCGACCTGTGGCTACGCTGCCCCGAATGCTGCTGCGCGTCCTCGGATCCTCGGGTACCTACCCGTCGAAGGGAGCGCCGGCATCGGGCTTCCTCCTGGAGCATTCCACGACCTCCATCCTGATGGATCTCGGTCCCGGTGCGTTCACGGCGTTCAGCGGGGAGTCGTCCATCGACGCGGTGGACGCCCTCATGATCTCCCACGGTCACCTGGACCACTGCGCGGACCTCTTGGCCTGGTACCACGCCGGTCGGTACGGCGTGGTGCGACGCCCTCCGATCAGGGCGTACGCGCCCGACGGCGTCTTCGACCGGGTGCAGGCGTTCGTGCGGCACTCGGACGCGGAGATGGAGATGGTGTTCGACCATCACCTCGTCGGTCCGGGCGACGCCACCGGGGTGGGGGACATCGCCTTGCGCTTCGCCGAGGCGGTCCATCCGGTCCCCACGGTGGCGACGAGGGCCACCGCCCATGGCACGAGCATCGTGTACTCGGGGGACACCGGCTGGAGTGACGACGTCGTCGAACTGGCCCGTGGCGCCGACGTCTTCCTGTGTGACGCCACCACCCTCGAGGACTTCATGCCCGATGTGCACTGCACCCCGGAGGTGGCGGGGCGCATGGCCGCCAAGGCAGGGGTGGAACGCCTCCTCCTCACGCACCTGCGGGAGGACGTCGAGTCGGACCGGGCGATCGACCAGGCGGCGAAGGTCTTTGCCGGTCCGATCAGTGTGGTGCGGGCCGGGGACGTCATCCCTCTCTGATTCGCCCGCCGACGGAGGCTGCGTAGCATGCCGGCATGCGATCCCGCCCAGCCGACGAACTGCGTCCCGTCCGATTCACCCGCGAGTTCACCTCCACGACCCCCGGGTCGGTGCTCATCGAACTCGGGGGCACGCGGGTCCTGTGCACCGCGTCGATCGATCCCAACGTCCCCCGATGGATGCGGGGCACCGGCAAGGGGTGGGTCACCGCCGAGTACGCGATGCTGCCGGGTTCGTCGGGTGACCGGGTCCGGCGAGACGCCTACCAGGGCGGGCGCGCCAAGGAGATCAGCCGGCTCATCGGACGCTCGCTGCGCTCGGTGGTGAGCCTCCCCCGGATGGGGGAGAGCATGGTCCAGGTGGACTGCGACGTCCTCCAGGCAGACGGAGGAACCCGCACGGCGGCGATCACCGGGGCGTGGGTGGCGATGTTCGACGCTTTCACGCACGGGATCGACCAGGGGATCGTCACCGAGATGCCGATCATCGACCGGTTGGCCGCCACCTCGGTCGGGATCGTCGACGGTGTCGGCCTTCTCGACCTCGAGTACGAGTCCGACGTGGCCGCCGAGGTGGACATGAACGTGGTCATGACCGGGCGGGGACTCCTCGTCGAGGTCCAGGGAACCGCCGAGGGTCAACCGTTCAGCCGAGAAGAACTCGCGGGCCTCCTCGACCTTGCCTCGCTGGGCATCGACGAGCTCCTCGAGGCGCAGGCGCAGCTGACCGGGATGCGGTGATGATCCTCGAGCGGGTCGTGCTGGCCTCGAGGAACCCGGACAAGATCGCCGAGCTGGAAGCGGTCCTCACCGACGCCGGCATCGTCGGCGAGATCGTGGGTGGTCTCGACTGGCCGGAGGTCCTGGAGGACGCCGACACGCTCGAAGACAATGCCCTCAAGAAGGCTCGGGAGGTGAGTCGAGCCACGGGGCTTCCCGCCATCGCCGACGACACCGGCCTCGAGGTCGAGGCCCTCGACGGTGCGCCGGGCGTCATGACGGCCCGGTTCGCCGGCCCGGGGGCGACGTACGCGGACAACGTCGACAAGCTCCTCGAGGCCATGGAGGCCGTGGCCGACCGCTCCGCCCGCTTTCGCACCGCCGTCGCCGTGGCGTGGCCGGACGGGAAGGAACTCGTGGTCGTGGCCGGCCTGGGGGGCTCGATCGCCACCGAACGCCGGGGGAGGGGCGGGTTCGGGTACGACCCGGTGTTCCAAATGCCGGACGGACGTACCCTGGCCGAGGTCCCGGGCGAGGAGAAGAACCGGGTCAGCCACCGGGCGAAGGCGCTGGCAGCGCTGGTCCGGGAACTGGGAAACGGCTGATCCCCACCGGGTCCCGTACACTCAACCCGCCCCCGTAGCTCAGCTGGATAGAGCAGTGGACTTCTAATCCGCAGGTCACGGGTTCGAATCCTGTCGGGGGCGCCGACGAGGCGGTGGAGCGGGTGACGGGAATCGAACCCGCATGGTCGGCTTGGAAGGCCGAAACTCTGCCATTGAGCTACACCCGCAGAACGGGCACATGGTACCCGCCGGTCGGGCTGGTCGGATTTGAACCGACGACCCCCTGCTCCCAAAGCAGGTGCGCTGCCAAGCTGCGCTACAGCCCGTGAGGCAGGAGCTTAGGACCCCTCAGGCGGTCCACCCGAAGATCCACTCCCCGAGCGAGACGAACGCCATCCAGAACAGCACAGCGATCGGCCCGGCCGCCAAGGTCCAGGGTGACCAGGCTCGAACAAGCCGGCCGACGGCCCACATGCCCCCCAGCCAGACCGCCCACAGCACCGGTACGACGGCCCAGGGGATGAGGAGACCGGCCGCCGCGTAGAGCCACCCGGAGCCCACGTAGAGGAGCGCGCCGAGTATCACGAGTGTTCGTTGCGCCTTCTGATGCATCCGCGGATTGTGGCACATCGCAGGCCGCGCTTCTGGCGTCGCTCTGCTGCTGACCGCGAGTCGCGGTCGCTCGGTGCCGGTCGGGTCCGGGCCCCGCGTGATGTCCAGAGTCGAACGCTCGCCTGGATCGACGAGCTGGCACGGCGACTTCCCACAGCATGAAGGCACCTCCTACACTCGCCCCGGGTCGCTAGCTCAACGGCAGAGCAACGGCCTCTTAAGCCGCAGGTTGAGGGTTCGAATCCCTCGCGACCCACACCGAGAGAGCCCGCCCCGACCGGCGGGCTCTCTACGTTTGGGGAGGTACGAGAGGACGAGAGGACGAGAGGACGAGGTACGAGGGGGTTGGGCTCCGTTCTCCGTTCTTCGTCCTTCGTCCTTCGTTCTTCGTCCTTCGTCCTTCGTCCTTCGTCCTCCGTTCTCCGTTCTCCTACTCTTCGCGCAACGCGGGCGTGGCGGAACTGGCAGACGCGCCAGGTTTAGGTCCTGGTGGGCATCGTCCCGTGGGGGTTCGAATCCCTCCGCCCGCACGAGGACCGGGGCCCGGTGCCGTACCATGGCGACGGTGTTGGACCACCAGCCGCACGTCGGCACGCTGCGGGAAGCACCGCTCCACGCCTCACTGAAGCAGTGGTGTGCCCAACCGGGTGACCGCTTCGAGGTCCCGGTGGGCGGCTTCGTCATCGACGTCGTCCGCGGCGATCTCCTCATCGAGGTCCAGACCAGCGGCTTCTCGTCGATGAAGCGAAAGCTCGCAACACTCCTCGCCCTCGGCCATCGAGTCCGCATCGTCCATCCCATCCCGGCCGTGAAGTGGATCGTGCGGGTCGACGCCGAGGGCGAAGAAACCGGCCGGCGGAGGTCCCCCAAGCACGGCGACGTCGTCGACGTGTTCGGTGAGTTGGTGAGCTTCCCGACACTCCTGGCCGACGCCGGGTTGGAGATCGACGTGCTTCTCACCCACGAGGAGGAACGCCGCCGCCACAACCCGACGAAGGCGTGGCGACGAGGCGGATGGGTCGTGGAGGAGCGACGGCTCGTGGAGGTTGTCGAAGCGGTCGAGATTCGCTCGGTGGGCGATGTGGCCGCCCTGCTTCCCCGACGGCTCCCCGACCCGTTCACCACCGCGGACCTGGCCGAGGCGCTGGTCAGGCCCCGCCGGGTTGCCCAGCAGATGGCCTACTGCCTCCGACTTGTGGGGGTCATCGACGAGACGGGGAAGGACGGCAACGCCGTCCTGTACTCGGTGGCCCGGTAGCGATCGTCCGGGCCGGTTGGGGCCGAGGGTGTCGGGTGGGACCTCCACGACCCGTAGCCGGGTGGCCGTCACTATTGTGGCGAGTCGCCGGGTGGCGCTCCGCCGCCAAGCATGGTGGCCGTAGCTCAGCAGGTTAGAGCGCCGGGTTGTGGTCCCGGAGGTCGCGGGTTCGAATCCCGTCGGTCACCCTCCGAGGGTCGGGTGGAAACCCGGCCCTCACACATGTCACTGTGCAAGGAGCCCCCGTGAGTGTCTCAGTCAACGAAGTCGGCCCGTTCGAGCGGATGGTCTCCTTCATGATCCCCGAGGCCGACCTCGAGCAGGCGAAGAACCGCGCTGCCCGCAAGCTGGCCAGGGAGGTGCGCATCCCCGGCTTCCGCCCCGGTCGAGCCCCTCGCAAGGTGGTGGAGGCCGCCATCGGCCCCGATCGGATCCGTTCGGAGGCGATCGATGAACTCCTGCCGGGGAAGGTCGGCGAGATCCTCGCCACCGAGGGCCTGGTGGCGGCCGTGCCCCCGTCGCTCGATGCCCTGCGGGATGTGGACGGTGGGTTCGAGGTCGATGTCAAGGTTGCGTTGTGGCCGGTTCTCTCGGTGGTCCCGACCTACGTGGGGCGGGAGATCACCGTCGACTCCCCGGTCGTCACCGACGACGAGCTCGACGAGCAGATCGAGCTCATGCGCGAGCAGTTCGCCGATGTGGAGGAGGTCGACCGGCCGGCCGAAGAGGGCGACTACACCGTTCTCAATCTCACCGGCTGGCGGGACGGTGTCGCCATCGAGGAAGTCAACGCCGACGGGCTCTTCTACGAGGTCGGTTCGGGCATGCTCATCGAGGGCCTCGACACCCACCTTCCCGGGGTCACCAAGGGAGGCATCGTCGAGTTCGACGGCTCGCTCCCGGAGGGTTTCGGCGAGCGGGCGGGCGAGTCGGTCACCTTCCGGGTCCTCGTGTCCGAGGTACGGGAGAAGGTCCTCCCCGAGTTCACCGACGAATGGGTGTCCGAGATCACCGAGTTCGCCGACGTCGAGGCGTTCACAACCACGCTTCGCCGGCGCCTCGGGCAACGAAAGCTCGAGTCGATCGCCGAGTCCTACCGACGGTCCCTCCTCGACGCCATCAGCGGTGACGTCGACATCGAGGTCCCCGAGGGGATCATCCAGTCCGAAATGGACGACCTGCTCCACCGGTTCGTGCACCGGCTGGAGGAGCAGGAGGTCTCGCTCGAGGACTACTTCAAGGCGACGGGCCTGGACCGTCAGCAGTTCGTCGACGACCTCGCCAAGCAGGCCGCCTACACGGTGAAGGTCAACCTGGCCCTGGACGCCATCGCCGACGACGCCGGCATCGAGGTCACGAGCGATGAACTCCACGGCGCCGTCGAGGCGCTCAAGGCCATGGTCGGCCCCGAGGCGGGCGAACTCCGCCTCGAGGGGACCCCTCAGGAGAAGCGAATCGCCACTGATATCCTCCGACAGAAGGCGATGGAGGCATTGCTCGCATCCGCGGTCCCCGTGGACGGGAGTGGGGCTGCGGTCGACTTCAAGGCCCTCGCCGTCGAGCTCCAGGAGCCCGAGGACGAAGGCGGTGACGTCGAGCCGACCGAGGAAACGGTTGACTCGGACGCCGCGTTTCAAGACACTGACCCCTCCACAGAGGATGAAGAGGAATGAGCTTCTCGAACTACTTGGTCCCGACCGTCGTCGAATCCACGAGTCGAGGTGAGCGCGCCTACGACATCTACAGCCGGCTGCTCAAGGACCGAATCATCTTCCTCGGCACCCCGATCGACGACGCCGTCGCCAACCTCATCATGGCCCAGCTGCTCCACCTCGAGAGCGAGGACCCCGACAAGGACATCTACCTCTACATCAACAGCCCGGGCGGGTCGATCACGTCGCTGTTCGCCATCTACGACACCATCCAGTACATCGGACCTTCGGTGAGCACGGTGTGCATGGGGATGGCGGCGTCGGCAGCCGCGGTCATCCTGGCCGGTGGCGCCCACGGCAAGAGGTTCGCCCTGCCCCACGCCCGGATCATGGTGCACCAGCCGCATGGCGGCGCACAGGGCCAGGCGTCCGACATCGAGATCCAGGCCAAGCTCATCATCAAGATGCGGGAGCAGCTCAACGAGATCCTCGCCGACCACACCGGCCAGACCGTTGACAAGGTGACGGTCGACACCGAACGGGACTATTGGATGCTCGCCGATGAAGCCTTGGAGTACGGTGTCATCGACGCGGTGATCACGAAACGTGAACTCGCCGCCGTCCAGGCGGAGTAGAAAGGCAGCGGGTGGCCAAGTTCGGCGAAGGCGGAGAGCTCGTCAAGTGCTCGTTCTGCGGCAAGTCGCAGAAACAGGTCACCAAACTCATCGCCGGCCCGGGCGTCTACATCTGCAACGAATGCATCGAGCTCTGCAACGAGATCATCGAAGAGGAGCTCTCGGCCGCCGACCAGGGCGACTTCACCGAACTCCCCAGCCCGGCCGGGATCTACTCCTTCCTCAGTGAGTACGTCATCGGCCAGGACCGCGCCAAGAAGACACTGTCGGTTGCCGTCTACAACCACTACAAGCGGGTGCGAAGCGGGAAGCGACACAACGACGACGTCGAGTTGCAGAAGTCGAACATCCTCATGGTGGGCCCGACCGGCTCGGGCAAGACGGAGCTGGCCCGCACCCTGGCCCGCCTCCTCAACGTCCCGTTCGCCATCGCCGACGCCACGGCCCTCACCGAGGCCGGTTATGTGGGCGAGGACGTCGAGAACATCCTCCTCAAGCTCATCCAGGCCGCCGACTTCGACGTCAAGCGGGCCGAGCAGGGGATCATCTACCTCGACGAGATCGACAAGATCGCCCGCAAGGCCGAGAACCCGTCGATCACGAGGGACGTGTCAGGGGAAGGCGTCCAGCAGGCCCTCCTCAAGATCCTCGAGGGGACCGTGGCCTCGGTCCCTCCCCAGGGCGGGCGCAAGCACCCGCACCAGGAATTCGTGCAGATCGACACGTCGAACGTGCTGTTCATCTGTGGTGGCGCCTTCGCCGGCCTCGAGGACGTGATCGCCGATCGGGTCGGGAAGCGCTCGGTCGGGTTCGGGGCCGACGTCAAGTCCCACAAGGCGCTCGGTGCCCGGGAACTCCTTTCCCAGGTGACGCCCGACGACCTCCACAAGTTCGGCCTCATCCCCGAGTTCATCGGGCGGCTCCCGGTCGTGGCGACCGTCGACGAACTCGACCTCGACTCGCTCGTCCGGATCCTCACCGAACCACGCAACGCCCTGACCCGCCAGTTCGCCCGGCTCTTCGAGATGGACGACATCGAACTCACGTTCACGACGGGGGCGTTGCGGGCCATCGGTGAGCAGGCCATGGCCCGGGGCACCGGGGCGCGTGGTCTGCGCAGCATCCTCGAGGAGGTCCTCCTGGAGACGATGTACGAGCTTCCCTCCCGCACCGATGTGGCTCGGGTCGAGGTCACCGAGGAAGCGGTCGCCAAGCGAACCGCACCCCCGGTGATCCACCTCCACGAACGAAGCGCCTAGCGCGGGCACACCCGGTGGGGTCGGCGGGCACAGGACCTCGGGCGAAGTACCATCCCCCGCTCTCCGGACGAGCGCTGTCATGAACCCCACCTACGAGCCGAATGAGATCGAGACCGCCTGGTACGACCGGTGGGAGCAGGCCGGCGTCTTTCGACCCGAGGTGAACCCCTACGGGGAACCCTTCTGCGTGGTGATACCCCCGCCCAACGTCACGGGCCAGCTCCACATGGGCCATGCCCTCAACCACGCCATCATCGACGCCATCGTGCGCCGCAAGCGCATGCAGGGGTACGCAGCCCTGTGGGTCCCCGGGACCGACCACGCCGGGATCGCCACCCAAAACGTCGTCGAACGCGAACTGGGGGCCGAAGGCCTGTCCCGCCACGACCTGGGCCGGGAGGCCTTCGTCGAGCAGGTGTGGGAGTGGAAGCGGCGCTCCGGGGCCCGCATCACCCAGCAGATGCGGCGACTCGGCAGCTCCTGTGACTGGACCAGGGAGCGGTTCACGATGGACGACCGCCTGTCGACGGCCGTGCGCGAGGTGTTCGTCACGCTGTACGAAGAGGGCCTCGTCTACCGGGGCGACCGCATCATCAACTGGTGCCCCCGGTGCACGACCGCCCTCGCCGAGATCGAGGTCGAGTACTGGGACGAGGACGGCGAACTCGCCCACATCGCCTATCCCCTGACCGAGGGCGACGGCCAGGTCGTCGTCGCCACCACCAGGGCCGAGACGATGCTGGGCGACACGGCGGTGGCCGTGCACCCCGATGACCCGCGGTACGCCGGGCTCGTCGGTCGGACCGTGACCCTGCCCCTCGTCGGCCGCCAGATCCCGATCATCGCCGACGACCACGTCGATCCCGATTTCGGGACCGGGGTCGTGAAGGTGACACCGGCCCACGACCCCAACGATTTCGCCATCGGGGAGCGCCACGGACTCGAGTCGGTGACGATCATGGACGACCACGGTTTCATCATCGGGGACCTGTTCGCGGGCCTCGATCGATTCGACGCCCGCCGGGCCGTCAAGGAGGCCCTCGAAGCCGCGGGACTCCTCGTCTCGGTCGAGGACCATCGTCACTCGGTGGGGCACTGTTATCGGTGCGACACGGTCGTGGAGCCCTACCTCTCACTCCAGTGGTTCGTGGAGGTCAGGCCCATCACCGACCCCGCCATCGACGCCGTGCGCAACGGCGAGAGCCGGTTCGTACCCGAGCGGTGGCAGAACTCGTACTTCCACTGGATGGAGAACCTGCGGGACTGGTGCGTGAGCCGCCAGATCTGGTGGGGCCATCGTATCCCCGCGTGGTACTGCGACCAGGCGAGCGAAGGGTGCCCGGCGGTCCACGTGTCGCGCACGGACCTCTCGGCCTGCCCCACCTGCGGTGGCCCGGTGACCCAGGACGAGGACGTCCTCGACACGTGGTTCTCCTCGGCACTGTGGCCGTTCAGCGTGTTCGGATGGCCCGACACGACGCCCGACCTCGAGACGTTCTACCCCAACGGGGTGATGGTCACCGGGTTCGACATCATGTACTTCTGGGTCGCCCGGATGATGCAGATGGGCATCCACTTCATGGGGAAGGCTCCGTACCCCGACATCGTCATCCACGGCCTCGTCCGAGCCGGGGACGGGCGCAAGATGTCCAAGTCGCTCGGCAACGCCATCGATCCGCTCGACGTCGTCGACGAGTACGGGGCCGACCCGCTCCGTCTCGCCCTCCTGCAGGCCGCGGCCCCGGGGCACGACGTGTCCCTCGACATGGAGTGGGTGGCAGGCGCCAGGCGTTTCGGCAACAAGGTCTGGAACGCGGCCCGGTTCGTCCTGGCCGGCATGGACGGGACCCACGCGCCACCCGATGGTGGGTACCCGGGCGACGTGGGACCGGCCGAGGCGTGGATCCTCCACCGGTTGGCGGAGGTGACGGCCAGGTTCGACACGCTGTGCGACGGCTACCGCTTCTCCGACGCGTTCGGACTCCTCTACAACTTCATGTGGGCGGAGGTCTTCGACTGGTACCTGGAGATGGCCAAGGTCGGGCTGCGCTCCGACGCCACGGCGGCTTCCACCCGCCAGACCCTGGGCGTGGTCCTGCGCGACGTCCTCAAGCTCCTCCACCCGGCGATGCCGCACCTCACCGAGGAGTTGTGGGGGCACCTCGTCGGTGATGGTCTCATCGCCGCCTCCCGGTGGCCGGATCCCCCGGCCCGCCCGGCACCGCCCGGCGTCGAGACCCTGCAGGAGCTGATCGGGAAGGTGCGGTCGTTCCGATCCCAACACGGCGTCAGTCCCCGCGTGCCGATCGAGTTGCTGATTCATGGCCCGTCCGGGACGATCGCCGACTGGTGGCACGGCCAACTGGACGCCTTGGCCAACGCCTCGGTGACGCCGGTCGCCGACGAACTGGGGGCCGGGCACACGAGGCTGGTGGCGGGGCCCGTCCACTCGTTCATCGCCCTGGCGGGCCTCATCGACATCGACGCCGAACGCGACCGGCTCACCCGGGCCGTGGCCGAGATCGACAAGGTCCTGGGAAGGGCGGAGGCCAAGCTGGGCAACCCCGGATTCCTCGACAAGGCCCCCGACGACGTCGTGGCCAAGGAACGGGCCAAGGTGGCCGAGCTCTCGGAGCGACGGGCGTCGCTGCAGAGCCAGCTGAACGAGCTGGGATGATCGAGACCAGGGACCAGGCGATCGCCTGGCTCGACAGCCACATCGGCAGGGGGACCCGACCGGGGCTCGAACGCATGGCGGCACTGCTGGCGATGCTCGGCGACCCGCAGGACGCCTATGAGGTCATCCATGTCGCCGGCACGAACGGCAAGACCACCGTGTCCCGGGTGGCGGCCTCGCTCCTCGTCGCCCACGGGCTCCGGGTCGGGACGACGATCTCACCCCACCTCGAGGCGATCGAGGAGCGGCTCATGCTCGACCTCGTCCCGGCCTCGCCGGCGGCGTTCGTGGAGTCGGTTCGTGACCTGGCGGGGTTCGTCGAGCTCTTCGAGGCGCGCACGGCCTTCGAACCCACCTATTTCGAGCTCTCCACGGCCCTGGCGCTCTCACACTTCGCGGCAAGTGCGATCGACGTGGCGGTGGTGGAGGTGGGCATGGGCGGCCGGCTCGACGCCACCAACGTCATCGACGCCGAGGTGGCCGTCGTCACGTCCATCGCCCGGGACCACATCGAGTGGCTCGGCGACACCCTCGAGGCCATTGCCGGTGAGAAGCTGGCGATCGTGAAGGAGGGATCGGTCCTCGTCACCGGGCCCCTCCCGACGTCGGTGGCCCCCCTCGCCCGGGCCCGGACGGCCGAGATGGGCGCCACCCATGCGGAGTGGGGGAGGGACTACGCCATCAGGGAGGCGAGGATCGCGGTCGGGGGGTGGTCCCTTGACGTGTCCGGCGTCCACGGGGAGTACGACGACCTCTATCTCCCTCTCCACGGCCGCCACCAGGCGGTCAACGCGGTCGTTGCCCTGGCCGCCACCGAAGGGCTGTTCGGACGGGCCCTCGACCCCGACGCGGTCGTCGAGGGATTCGCCACTGCCTCATCACCCGGGAGGATCGAGGTCGCCTCCCGGGATCCGTTCGTGATCATCGACGGCGCCCACAACCCCTCGGGGTTCGAGGCGCTGACCACGACGCTCCTCGAGGAGTTCGGCGATCGGGCCTGGGTCGTGGTCATGGGAGCGATGGGCGACAAGGAACTGGCCGAGATGGTCAAGCACCTCGCCGGCATCACCGAGGAGATCTTCGTGACC
>JBFKVA010000042.1:0-18775 GCA_041635475.1 Acidimicrobiia bacterium
GACGAGTCGCGGGTCGCGTTGCTGGGGCTCTCCTTCGGGGGCCGCACGGCCCTGTGGGCCAATCAAACGAGGTTCAAGGGCCTGTACGGGTCGGGAAACGAGTTCGCTGCGTATCTCGCCTTCTACCCGGCCAGCTGCTACCTCCGCCTTGAAGACGAGGCGGAGGTGGGGGGTGCGCCGATGAGGATCTTCCACGGGACAGCGGACGACTGGTTGCCCATCGAGCCGTGCCGGGAGTACGTCGATCGGATGCAGGCGGCCGGACGGGACGTCGCCTTGTTCGAGTACGACGGCGCGCTCCACGCCTTCGACGACGTCACCCTTGGTGCGGTCCCATATGCGTTCCTGAACTACCTCAGCCCTCGCAACTGCGAGTTCTTCGAACAAGACGGCCGCATGATCGACCCGGACACGGGTGATGTGGCCGGCGTGGGCTCCACTTGTGTCGAAGCGGGTGTGACCGCCGGATATGACGCCGAGGCCACCGCGCAGGCAACGGTGGATGTGACGACGTTCCTCGAGGCGGTGTTCACCCCCGACTCCCCCTGAGAGCTCGGTGACCGGCTCACCCGGGGTCGTTCGGGTCCCGCCGTCATGCCGGGGGCCGGGTGCTGCTGCGCAGGTGGGAGGCGCTCGGGCTCATCCGGAGGAGGGGGGAGTGGATCGAGCGCCTCTGACAGCCACGAAGAACCGGCACCCCCGTCGCTACACTCACCGAACCATGTTCTTGGCCCCCCCATGTCGGTGAACGAGGCCGATGCGGGCCTCACCAAGTCCCGTATCGACGACCTGTGGGCCTCGTTCAAGGAGACAGCCGACCCGAAGGCCCGCGAAGGTCTCATCCTCCACTACTCGGGCCTCGTGAAGTTCGTCGCCGGTCGTGTCGCGGTCGGCCTGCCCCGAAGCGTCGACCAGGCGGACCTCGTGTCGTACGGCCTGTTCGGACTCATCGACGCCATCGACAAGTTCGAGCTGGAGCGGGGCTTCAAGTTCGAGACCTACGCCATCAGCCGCATCCGCGGTGCGATCCTCGACGAGCTCCGCTCCCTCGACTGGGTCCCCCGCTCCGTGCGGTCCCGGGCCAGGGAGATCGACAGGGCGGTCGGCGAGTTGGAGCACCGACTGGGCCGGGCCCCGTCGGACGAGGAGGTCGCAACCCACATGGAGCTTCCGGTCGAGCAGCTCCAGGACTACCTGGGTGAGATCTCCAAGCTGGGCGTGGTGGCCCTCGAGGATTCGCTGGGCGGTTCCCCCGATGCGCCGACCGTCGGGGACCGGGTGGCCGATCGGCGCGGGTTGTCCCCGGAGGCGGCGTTCCACGACGAGGAGATGAAGCACCTCCTTGCGGACGCCATCAACCGTCTGCCGGACCGGGAGCGCCTCGTGCTCACGCTCTACTACTACGAAGGCATGACGCTGGCCGAGATCGGCACCGTGCTCTCGGTGACCGAGTCGCGAATCTGCCAGATCCACACGAAGTCGCTCATGAGCCTGCGTCACCGGCTCTCCGACCGCAACCTGACGTAGGCGAGCAAGGAGCGTCGAGGACGGCCGTCTTCGTCCTTCGTCCTTCGTACTCGGTACCTCGTACTCACCAGCACCGACCTACACTCTCGCACCAACGTCACACGCCCGAGGGAGCTCCCACGGTCGGGGCCCGGCCCCGAGGGAGGGTCTTCGCTGACCACCAGCGCCACGGCGCCGCTCGGGCGGAGGAACAACCGAGAACAAGGAGCAGACGCGATGGCAGCAGTGACCATCAAGCAGCTGCTGGAGGCTGGTGTGCACTTCGGGCACCAGACCCGGCGCTGGAACCCGCGGATGGAGCCGTACCTGTACGGCGACCGGAATCAGATCCACATCATCGATCTCCGCAAGACCGCCGGCCTCCTCGAGGAGGCGTACGCATTCGTCAGGGACGCGGTCGGCAAGGGCGGCACCGTCCTCTTCGTCGGGACCAAGAAGCAGGTCCAGGCTCCGATCGCCGAGGAAGCGATCAGGGCCGGTCAGCCGTACGTCAACTACCGCTGGCTCGGCGGCATGCTCACGAACTTCCGCACCATCCAGAAGCGCATCTTCTACATGAAGGAGCTCATCGGGATGGAGGATTCGGGAGAGATGGACGCCCTCCCCAAGAAGGAGAGACTCCGTCTGCGCCGTGAACTCGAGAAGCTCCAGCGCAACCTCGGGGGCGTCGCCGGGTTGCAGAAGCTGCCGGCGGCGGTGTTCGTCGTGGACCTCAACCAGGAGCACATCGCCCTCACCGAGGCCAGGCGACTCAACATCCCGATCATCGGCCTCGTCGATTCGAACTGTGACCCCACGCTCGTCGACTTCGTGGTCCCCGGCAACGATGACGCCGTGCGCTCCGCCCAGCTGGTCGCCTCGGTCATCGCCGACGCGTGCATCGCCGGGTCGGCGGGCGTCGACGCGGCCGAGATGACGGAGGGCGAAGAGGCGGAGGTCTCCTCGTGACCGTCACGGCCCAGGACGTCCAGAAGCTCCGGCAGGCCGCCGGTGTCGGGATGATGGACGCCAAGAAGGCACTCACGGAGACGAACGGGGACATGGAGGCGGCCGTGACCCTCCTGCGTGAACGCGGCCTCGCCAAGGTGGCCATACGCGCGGATCGGGCTGCCTCCGAGGGCGTCATCGGTTCGTACCTCCACGAGCAGGCCGGCCGGGTGGTCGCCGGGGTGCTCGTCCAGCTCGTGTCAGAGACCGACTTCGTCGCCAAGAGCCCCGAGTTCAACGACGTCGCTCGGGACATCGCGATGCACATCGCCTGGGCCAAGCCTCGGTGGGTGCGCCGGGACGATGTCGACGAGGCCGAGGTGGCGGCCGAGCGGGACATCATCGCCAAGCAGGCCAAGAACGACGGCAAGCCGGACGCGATCATCCCCAAGATCGTGGAAGGCCGCATCGCCAAGTTCTACGAGGACAACGTCCTGGCCGACCAGACATTCGTCAACGCCGAGAAGTTCGAGGGTACGATCGAGGAGTATGTCCAGGCGCTCGCCATCAAGATGGGAGAGAACATCTCCGTCACGGCCTTCTCACGCCTGGCCATCGGCGAGGACTGACCACCGATGAGCACGCCCCCCGACCACCGACGGCGCGTCCTCCTGAAGCTGTCGGGGGAGGCGTTCGCCGACGTCGAGACGAAGTACGGGATCAGCCCCGAGGTCGTCGCCGGGATCGCCGAGCAGATCGCGCAAGCCCACGCCGGTGGAACCGAAATCGCCATCGTGGTCGGAGGTGGGAACATCTTCCGGGGGGTGTCCACGGCCGCCAAGGGGATGGACGCAGCCGCCGCCGACTACATGGGCATGCTGGCGACGATGATCAACGCCCTCGCCATCCGTGACCTCCTCGAACGGCACGGTGTGCCGACCCGCGTGCAGTCGGCGATCGAGATGCGCCAGCTCGCCGAGCCCTACATCAGGCTGCGGGCGATCCGCCATCTCGAGAAGGGAAGGGTGGTGGTGTTCGGGGGAGGCACCGGGAACCCCTTCTTCACCACGGACACTGCGGCGGCGCTGCGAGCGGTGGAGATCGGCGCCGAGATCGTCCTCAAGGCCACCTTGGTCGATGGGGTGTTCGACAAGGACCCGGTTGTGCATCCCGACGCCACCATGTACGACGAGCTCACCTTCATGGACGTGGTCTCGCGCGAACTCCAGGTGATGGACCTCACCGCCATTACGATGTGCAAGGACAACGGTCTCCCGATACGTGTGTTCAACATCGGCGTGCCCGGCAACATCGTCAGGGCTGTGACCGGGGAGCCGATTGGGACGCTCGTTCACTGACGAAAGGCGCAAGATGATCCGGGAGCTCCTCGAGGACGCCGGGCTTCGCATGGACCAGGCGGTCGAGTTCATGGGGAGCGAGTTCGGTACCGTCCGCACCGGCCGCGCCAACCCCCAGATCCTCCATCGGATCCACGTCGACTACTACGGGACCAAGACCCCCCTCCAGCAGCTGGCCACGTTCTCCGTACCCGAGCCCCGGCTCCTCGTCGTGCAGCCGTTCGACAAGACGTCCATCGGCGACATCGAACGGGCACTCCTCGAGTCCGACTTGGGGATCAGTCCCGCCAATGACGGGGTCGTCATCCGCCTGGCCTTCCCGACGCTCACCGAGGAGCGCAGGCGGGACCTCATCAAGGTCGTGCGCCACATGGCAGAAGAAGGTCGGATCGCGATCCGTCACGTGAGGCAGAACACGAAGAAGGACATGGAGGATCTCCACGGTGAGATCTCCGACGACGACATCGCGCGGGGCGAGAAGGCGTTGCAGGACCTGACCGACCAGCACACGAAGCGCGTCGACGACATGTTGGCCGAAAAAGAAAAAGAACTCTTGGAGGTCTGACGAGTGCGCCCCGACGACCCGATCGACGGTGAGGATGCCGAAGTCGTGGAACTGCCGTTCGGCCGCGGAGCGGACGACGACGAAGAAGCACCCGACGACGGCCCGGGAATCGTCCTCCCCGAGGACCCGGATCTGCGGGCTGCGGTCGACGAGGTCACGGCCGCCCTCGGCGGGGGAGAGACCGGGGACGACGTTGCCACCGAGGACGACGACTCACCGGACGTGCCCGAGGGGTACAGCCACGATGACTATCGGGCGGCGACGACCGAGGCCTACGAGGGCTTGGCGGACCTCGTCCGCGAGGCCGACGAATCGGGACCTGTCGAACAGGCGATGACGGTGCGGATCCCCGGCCTGGGTGGGGGAGTCGTCGGGTTCGAGGACATCGCCGGGCGTGACATCGGTGTCGACGACCAGGAGGACGAGGCCGAGGAGGAGTTCGACTCGGAGATCCTCGCCGAACTCGAGGAACAGCGCCGACGGAGGGCCAACCTCCGGCAGCGGGTCGTCACCGGGTTGAGTCTCATCGCCCTGGCGGCTGCCGCCGTGTACTCCGGCCCGGGCTGGTTCGTGCTCTTCGTCGCCGTCATCGGCTTCCTCGGCACCGGCGAGTTCTACGCCACTGCCCGACGGAGTGGCTACAACCCGGTCGCCGGGATCGGGCTGTTGGCCGCGGTTGGTGCGTTCGTCGGGGCGTGGATGATCGGCGTCGCCGGAATCGCCGCCGCGGCAGTCATCACGCTCATCGTTCTCACGCTGTTCTACGTCCTCAACGAGCGGCGCGAGCCCCTCATGAACCTCGGGGTGACGGCCCTCGGGTTCCTCTGGGTGGCCAGCACCCTGGCCTTCATCGCCCCCCTCACCGGGGTGGAGGGTTGGCAGCAGGTCGTCGGCCTCGTCGTCCTGTCGGTGGCCGGACACGACGTGGGGGCCTTCTTCGTCGGACGCAAGTTCGGCACACGCAAGCTGGCGCCGCATCTCAGCCCGCGCAAGACAGTGGAGGGCCTGGCCGGCGGCGTCGTCCTCGGCGCCGGCCTGGCCATCGCCGTGGCCTACGTGCCCTGGTTCCGCGACGTCATCGACCTCCAACTCGCCCTCATCACCGCCCTGGTGACCAGTGTGTTCGCCCCGCTCGGTGACCTTGGGGAATCCCTCGTGAAGCGATCCCTCGAGACGAAGGACATGGGCACGATCCTGCCCGGACACGGCGGCGTCCTCGACCGCATCGATTCCTTCTCATTCGTCCTGCCGGTGGTCTTCGTGGTCTTCACGTTCCTCGGCCTCCTTCCGTGAACGTCGTTCTCCTCGGGGCGACCGGCTCCATCGGTGGCCAGACGCTCGACGTCTGTGACCGCCTCGGTGTCGAACCCGTCGCCCTCGCCTCGGGGCGGGGTGGTGACGCCTTCGTCACGGTTGCCGAGCGCTGCCCGGACGCGATCCTGGCGGTGGCCAACCCCGACGACCCGGCGGCTCTCGAGGAACGGTTCGGTGCCCGGGTGTGCTTCGGGCCCGACAACGTGACGGCCCTGGCAGCCACCCCCGACTCGGTCGTCGTGAACGCCATCGTCGGGTTCGCCGGCCTGGATGCGACGATTGCGGCGCTGGCGGTCGGGAATCGACTGGCCCTCGCCAACAAGGAGAGCATGGTGGCAGCGGGTCCCCTCGTCAACGATGTGCTCCGGACCGGCGCCGGTGAGCTCATCCCGATCGACAGCGAACACTCGGCTCTGTTCCAGTGCCTGGCCGGTGAACCCCGCGGGGCGGTCCGACGGCTCGTCCTCACTGCTTCGGGAGGCCCGTTCCGGGGTCGATCGGCCGCCGAGCTGGCCACCGTCACCGCAGCCGAAGCGCTCGCCCATCCGACCTGGGACATGGGTCCACGGATCACCATCGACTCGGCCACGCTCGTCAACAAGGGCCTCGAGGTGATTGAGGCCCATCACCTGTTCGGCGTCCCGTTCGACGCCATCGAGGTCGTCGTCCATCCCCAGAGCATCGTCCACGGCCTGGTCGAGTTCGTCGACGGCTCCCTCAAGGCACATCTCGGGGCCCCCGACATGCGAGTGCCCATCCAGTACGCCCTCACCCACCCCCACCGAGCGGATCTCCTCCCGGCGTTCGACCTCGTGGGGCGACCGCTCGAGTTCGAACCCCCCGACCTGGCCACGTTTCCCGCGCTCGAACTGGCCTACGCGGCCGGCCGCGCCGGAGGAGCGGCACCGGCGATCTTCAACGCAGCCGACGAAGTCGCCGTCGCGGCCTTCCTCGAGGGACGCCTCGGCTTCCTGGACATCGCCCCGGTGATCGCGGCCACCCTCGACGACATGGGGACGCCGGCGGGGGACACGGTGGGAGCGATCCGGGCGGCGGACCGCGACGCCAGGCGAGTCGCAGCGGGGCTCCTCGCCGCGAGGTGACGAGGGGTCGGTCGCTACACGACCCCGCTCCCTATCCTGCCCTCCATGCTCGGTTCCTTCTCCGGTGCGGTGACGATGATCGTCGCCCTCCTGGCGTTCATCATGATCCACGAGGCCGGGCATTTCTTTGCGGCCAAAGCCACCGGCATGAAGGTCACGGAGTTCTTCCTCGGCTTCGGACCCCGGCTGTGGTCATTCCGACGGGGCGAGACCGAGTACGGGGTGAAGCTGTTCCCGGCCGGCGGGTACGTGCGCATCGTCGGGATGAACCCCTTCGAGGAGGTCGCCCCGTCCGACGAGGGGCGCACCTACCGCGAGAGCACGACGAGTCGCAAGCTCATCGTCATCCTGTCCGGCATCGCCCTCAACTTCGCCGTGGCCTTCTTCCTGCTGTGGGGCATCTTCGTTGCCTACGGGGACCAGGAATGGGTGCCGAACACCACGGTCTACGCCATCGTCGAGGACTCGGCGGCTGCAGTTTCGGACCTTGCGGTGGGTGACACCATTCGCGTGATCGACGGCGTGCCGATCGCTTCGTGGGACGACATCGTCGGCGTGGTCTCGACGCGGGCCGGTGAGCTGGTCGAGGTGGAGGTGGTCAGGGACGGTCGGGACGCCGTCGTCGTCGTCACGATCGGGTCGGCGGAGGATGACCCGACCCGTGGGTTCCTCGGAATCGGTCCCGACGCCGACCTCGTCATCACGCCGATCGGGTTCACGGCCGGCGCCGGGCGGGCGGGTGGCGAGGTGGCGAGATTGACCGGCATGGCCTACGGCTTCATCGGTGACCTCGTGCGCCCGTCCACCCTTGGTGACCTGATGGGGGGCGTGACCGGGGGTGAGATCGCGACCGATGCCCGCCCCGTGTCGATTGTCGGCCTGGCCCGGATCGGGAGCCAGGCCGAGGAGATCGGCACGGCCAATCTTCTCTACCTCATGGCGTCGATCAACGTGATCCTCGGCAGCTTCAACGTCATACCGCTCCTCCCCCTCGACGGGGGCCACGCCGCCATCGCGGTGTACGAGAAGGTGTTCCGCCGGCCCGCCAACCTGCAGGCGCTGGCACCGGTGGCGGCGGCCGTCATCGCGTTGTTCGTGTTCATCGGCGTGCTCTCGCTCGTCCTCGACATCACGAACCCGTTCAGCCTGTAGTCACGAACGCGGAACCGCGCAGCGCCGGTGTGCGGGTACCCTCTCTCCGGATGATCCAGCGACGCCTCACCAAGCGGATCCTCGTCGGTGACGTCCCGGTGGGCGGGGGTGCTCCCGTCTCTGTGCAGTCCATGACGACGACGAAGACCGCGGACGTCGACGCCACCCTCGCCCAGGTGTACGCCCTCAAGGGTGCCGGCGCCGACATCGTGCGAATCACGTGCAACGATGCCGCCGCCGCCCGCGGTCTGGCCGAGATCGTGCCTCGTTCGCCCGTCCCGATCATCGCCGACATCCATTTCAACCACCGCATGGCGCTGGCGGCCCTGGCCGCCGGTGTCCAGGGACTGCGCCTCAACCCCGGCAACATCCGGGACGAGGCGCACATCAAGGAGGTGGCGGTGGCTGCCGGCGAGCGCGGGGTCCCGATCCGGATCGGGGTCAACGGGGGATCCCTGGACAGGAGCCTCCTCGAGAAGTACGGGACCGCCACACCGGAGGCGATGGTCGAGTCGGCGCTGACGGAACTCCGCTACCTGGAGGATGTCGGCTTCACCGACATCAAGATCTCCGTGAAGAACTCCCACGTCCCGACCATGGTCGCGGCCTACCGGCTGTTGGCGGACACGGTCGACTACCCCCTTCACCTTGGGGTGACCGAGGCGGGACCGCTCCCGGGTGGCCTCATCAAGGGGGTCGCCGGCATCGGCACACTCCTCCTGGAGGGGATTGGCGACACGATCCGCTTCTCGCTCACGGCCGACCCGGTGGAGGAGGCGAAGACTGGCCGGTCCCTCCTCGAGTACCTGGGCCTGCGCGAGCGGACCGGTCTCGATCTCATCGCCTGCCCATCGTGTGGGAGGGCCGAGGTCGATGTCATCGCCGTCGCCTCCGAAGCCCAGGAGAAGCTCGAGAGAGCCGGCCTGCCCATCCAGGTCGCAGTCATGGGGTGCGTGGTCAACGGCCCCGGCGAGGCTCGCGAGGCCGAATTGGGGATCGCAGCCGGGAGAGGCAAGGGTCACCTGTTCATCAAGGGCCGGGTTGTGCGCGTGGTCGCCGAGGCGGAGATGGTCGATGCGCTCGTCGAGGAGGGAAGGAAGCTCGTCGAGGAGGGCATCGAAGCACGCCTGGCCGTGGCCGACACCAACGCGGAGGCCATCGCCGCCGCCGAGCGCGAACAGCTGCTCACCATCCAGGGAGACGCCAACCGCGCGGAGGAACGAAAGGCGCTCGTGACCGAGATCGCCGAAGGGTGACGACCGGACGGGCGGATGCCCGCGCGGAGGCCGATCGCCTGGAGGGCCTTCTCCGGCGGGTGGCACGAGCGGATCGGGCGGCCGGCGCCAAGGCCTACTTGAAATCCGACCTTGACCACCTCGGGTGTTCGGTCCCCGATGTGCGGAGAACCACGAAGGAGTTCCTGGCCGGCCTGGCACCGCTCGACGGGGCCGCGGCCCTCGACCTGGCAGAGGCGCTGTGGGAGTCGCCACTCTTCGAACGTCGGCTGGCGGCGGTCGAGGTCGTGGTGGCGGTCCGCGATGCGCTCTCCGCGCATGACCTCCCCCGGGTCGAGCGACTCGTCAGGCGGTGCCGGGGGTGGGCGCTCCTCGACGGCCTCGTCGCCCACCTCGGACCGTGGTTCGAGACCTTCGACATCACCCCCACGCTCGATCGATGGGCGTCCGACGAGGACTTCTGGATGCGACGGGCGGCCCTCCTCGCCGACCTCATACCGCTGCGCGAGGGGAGGGGTGACTTCGACCGATTCGGCCGATACGCCGACGCCATGCTCCACGAGAAGGAGTTCTTCGTTCGCAAGGCGATCGGCTGGGTGCTGCGCGACACATCCCGAACCCGTCCCGACATGGTCGCGGACTGGGTCATGCCCCGGGCCCATCGGATGTCGGGTGTCACGCTCCGAGAGGCCATCAAGCACCTCCCGCGCGACGTCGCCTCGGAGGCGATGACCCGGTACTCCACGCGGGCGGGTTGACCGGCCGGAATGCGTCGGGCCGAACTCGGCACGATCACTACCCTGCGGCCATGCGCTGGTCAGACGCCTTCATCCCCACGCTCCGCGACGATCCGTCCGAGGCCGAAGCCGCGAGTCACCGGCTCCTCGTCCGGGCCGGGTTCGTCCGGCAACTGATGGCCGGCCACTACTCCTTGCTGCCGGCCGCCATGCGGGTGCGCGAGAAGATCATCTCCATCATCCGGGAAGAAATGGACGCCATCGGCGGCCAGGAGTTCCTGCTCCCCGCCATGCACCCGATCGAACTCTGGGAGCAGACCGGGCGCATCGAGGTGATGGGCGAGGAGATGTTCCGACTGCGTGACCGCAGGGGTGCCGCCGTCGTGCTGGGTATGACCCATGAGGAGGTCTTCGCCTCCGTCGCCGCCGAGCTCCTCTCCTACCGCCGACTTCCCCAGGTGTGGTACCAGTTCCAGACCAAGTTCCGTGATGAGCCCCGCCCCAAGTCGGGCCTGCTGCGCGTGCGGGAGTTCACCATGAAGGACGCCTACTCGTTCGACCTCGACGAAGCGGGTCTCGACGAAGCGTTCGACCGCCACGCCGGGGCGTACGCCCGCATGTTCCGGCGAATGGGCCTCGATGCCGTCCCGGTGGAGGCGTCGGTGGGTGCCATGGGTGGCTCGGACTCCATCGAGTTCATGGTCAGGTCTTCGGCCGGGGAGGACTGGATCGTCACCTGCACGTGTGGGTACGCGGCCAACCTGGAACGCGCCGAGGCCGCGTTGGCCCCGATCGAGGACCCCATCGAGGTGGGGGCGGTGGAGCAGTTCGCGACACCGGGGGTGCGCACCATTCGGGACCTCGTCGACCTCACCGAACGTCCGTCCAGCCGCCAGATCAAGACGCTTGTCTACGCCGTGGACGACGACTTCGTCGTCCTGCTCCTGCGTGGTGACCATGACCTCATCGAACAGAAGCTCATGGATGCGACCGGCTCCACCAAGGTGCGGCCGGCCACCGACGAGGAGATCGTCGAACTCATGGGGGCGCACCCCGGTTCGCTGGGAGCGGTGGGTGTGTCGGACCTGAAGATCCTGGCGGACCCCGCCCTGGCAGGGCGCCGGGACATGATGACCGGGGCCAACGTCGACGATGTCCACGTCCGCAACGTCGACGTGGAGCGCGACATCGAGGTGGCGCACTGGGTCGGACTGCGGGCAGTGGCGGCAGGCGAATCCTGCATCCGCTGCGGAGAGCCGGTCTCGTTGGACAAGGCGATCGAGCTCGGTCACATCTTCAAGCTGGGCCGCATGTACACGACGGCCCTGGGGGTCTCCGTGCTCGACGAGAGCGGTGTCGCCCGCGTGCCGATCATGGGCTCCTACGGCATCGGGGTCGAACGGGCCCTGGCCGCCGCCGTCGAGTCCCATCACGATGAGCACGGAATCGTGTGGCCGGTCGCCATCGCCCCCTGGGAGGTCGTCGTGACGATCATTCGCCCCGACGACGAGGCCTCGAAAGCCGCGGCCGAGGGACTGGCCGAAGGCCTGGAAGGTGCCGGTGTGGACGTCATCGTCGACGATCGACAGGAACGACCCGGCGTCAAGTTCGCCGACGCCGAACTCGTCGGCATCCCGCTGCGAGTGACCGTCGGGCCGCGGGGCCTGGCAGAGGGAATCGTCGAGATGGCGGTCCGTTCCACGGGCGAGAAGCGGGACGTTCCGGTCGCCGAAGCGGCCCTGACGGCGACCGCGATCCTCGACTCCCTTCGCTAGGGCGACTGGTCAGCACACCTCGCCCAGGTGGCACACCGAAGCCGCCACCGAGGGCGGAAGGGCCGAGAAGAGGCGCTCGTACATGTCGTCGGCGCCCGCGTAGCCGATGGCCAGGGGCCGCAGTCGACCCTCGTGCTCAAGGGCGACGACGGGAAAGGCGTTCACGCCCACGCTGCGGGCCCACGAGAAGTCGCGCCACGTCTCCCGGGTGACATCCTGTGACGCCAGCTCCTCGATGAAGGCGTCGGGGTCGACGGGGAACCCGCCGAGGAGCGGCCGGAAGTCCTCGGGGTCCATCACGAGCGTGTTCTCGGCGTAGAACGCCCGCTGGATCCTCGTGAAGAAGCGGAGTGTCTCCTCGCTCCTCGTGCGCCGCATGGTCACGACGGCCTTGCACGCCGGCTCGGTGTCGTATGTCCAGGTGTGGTTGCGCAGGATGGTGTGGTCGAACGGCTGTCCCGAGCGCTCCTCGACGTGGCGCCAATGATCGGCGAGGAATGCCTCCATGGCGGGGGACATCGCCTCGGCCGACGGGCCCGGGCGCAGGCCGCCGACCACGACCTCGATCGGGAGCGAGGTGGAGGCGTCGAGCCGCTCCAGCTCGGGAGCGATACCCCAGCACCAGGAGCAGAGCGGGTCCCCTATGTAGACGATTCGGGCCGGGAGCATCCCTGAAGAGTACGCCTGACCGCGTCGAGGCCGCGAGGCTCCCGCAAACGGCGCTCGGGCGTCAATTGGGGGTGGTCGAAAGCACCCTCGATCACCTATACTGGTCGGGACAATTGAGGACGCACTCTGAGTGGGCGCCCTTGCGGCCCCGCTTTTTTTGTGAGACGGGACCAATGACCGACGTGACACAAGACATCTGGGATCTCCTCGGGGACTACCTCGGGGCCGAGGGCCTGGAGCTCGATGATCTGCTGGTAGCCGGTGGATCGGGGGCTCCGGCGCTGCGCGTCGTCGTGGACGGTCCCGGAGGAGTGGACGTGGACCACCTCGCCGACCTGTCGAAGGGCCTCGACCGGATCCTGGCGGACACACCGTACTCGACGGCCCGGTTCGGCCTCGAGGTGACGAGCCCCGGACTGGAACGGGCGCTGCGGCGGCCGCGTCATTGGGCGAAGGCGATCGGCCGGAGCGTCATCGTCAAGACCCGGGAGCCCGTGGACGGAGTCCGGCGATTCACCGGGGTCGTCGTGCAGGCGGGCGAGGGCGACGCCGTGCTCGACGTCGACGGCACCCACGCGACGATCCCCTATGACCTGGTCACCTCGGCCAAGACGGTGTTCGTGTGGGAGAAGGCGCCCCGACCAGGCAAGGGTCCGAAGGAGCAGAAGCGATGAGAATCGGCATCAACCGTGACATGGTGGAGGAGTTGGCCCGGATGCGGGGACTCGACCCCGACTCGGTCTCGACCGCGGTTGCCCGGGCCCTCGTGGCCGCCTACAAGCGCCGACCGGGGGCGCCGGAAGAAGCTCGCGTCCTGCTCGATCTCGACGGCGGCGAACTCCGGATCTTCGGCCAGGACCTCGACGATGACGGCAACGTCATCGACGAGTGGGAGGACACCGAGATCTCACCGGAGGAACTCGGCCGCATCGCCGCCCAGACGTTCAAGCAGGTCATGTCCCAGGGCATCAGGGAGGCCGTTCGCGACCAGGTCTTCGAGATCTACGAGGGACGGGAGGGGGACCTCGTCACCGGGATCGTGCAACAGGTCGACCACCGGTTCACCGTGGTCGACCTCGGTGATGCCGAGGCGCTCATGCCCGGGTCGGAACGAATCCCCTTCGAACGCCTCGAACGCGGCAACCGGATCAAGGCGCTCATCCTCGAGGTGCGCAACGAGGCCAAGGGCCCACAGATCATCGTCTCTCGCAGCCATCCCGACTTCGTCCGGCGGCTCCTCGAACTTGAGGTCCCGGAGCTCGTCGACGGCACGATCGAGATCCGGGCCATTGCCCGGGAACCCGGTCACCGCACGAAGCTGGCGGTCTCGTCCAACGACGCCAACGTGGACCCCAAGGGAGCCTGCGTCGGCGCACGCGGTTCACGGGTTCGACAGATCGTCAACGAGCTGCGAGGGGAGAAGGTTGACGTCGTTCAGTTCTCGGAGGACACCGCCCGGCTCATCGCCGAGGCACTCGGCCCGGCCAAGGTCATCGAGGTGCGACTCGATGAGGACGAGAAGGTCGCCATCGTCATCGTGTCCGAGCACCAGCTGAGCCTGGCGATCGGCAAGGAGGGTCAGAACGCCCGCCTTGCCGCCCGGCTCACCGGGTACCGGGTGGACATCCGGTCCGACGTCGAGGACCGGGGAGAGGCCAAGGCGGAGGCGGAGGCCGCCGCCGCGGCCGCCGCCGAGGAGGAGGCGGAAGGTGGCGATGGGGCCGAAGCTCCGTCGGAGTCGGAGTCGGAGTCGGAGTCGGAGTTGGAGTTGGAGTTGGTTGGGGCCGTCGTGCCCGTCGCAGCCGAGACGGCCGCCGCGGCCGAGGTGATCGAGACGTCCCCTCCCGACGACGAGGACTCCACGCCAGAGGGTGTGGAGGACGTCGATGTGGATGGGGAGGACGCCGGGGCCAACGGCGAAGAGGAATGAGCGAGCGAGGACTGAGGAAGTAGAACTGGTGGCAAAGACACGCGTGTATGAGTTGGCGAAGGAGCTGGACCTCGAGTCCAAGCTCGTCCTCGACGCGGCGCTCGAACTCGGGATCGCGGTGAAGACCGCGTCGTCCGGCTTGACCCCCGAGGAGGTTGCCGTCGTGAAGGGAGCGCTGGTCGCGGCCGAACCCGATTCCGTCGCCGAACCGGCGCCAGACGCCCAACCGGCGGCGGAGGCCGAACCGGAATCGACCGAGGCGGACGACGACGCCGAGATTGCTGCCCTCGAAGCCGAGATGGAGGCGCAGGAGGCTGCTGCCGCGGCGACTGCCGCCGTGGCCCCGCCGGACGCCGACGACCTGGTCGTTCTCACGATCGATTCGGGCACCACGCCGCGGGCCCTGGCCGAGATGCTCGGCGTGGGTGGAGGCGAGATCGTCGGCGCACTCCTCAAGATGGGCGTGCCGGTGGGAATGACCGCGCCGATCCCGTCCGACGTCGTCGAGGCCCTCGGCGACAAGTTCGGTGCCCTCATCGAGGTCCGCGGTGAGCCGGCTGCCGTCGAGGAAGTCACGAAGCCCTCACTCAAGAACCGGCCGCCGGCCGCAGCAGACGGAGAGCCCCGGCCCCCGGTGGTGACGGTCATGGGTCACGTCGATCACGGCAAGACCACGCTCCTCGACTTCATCCGGAACACCAAGGTCGTCGAGGGAGAGCACGGTGGCATCACCCAGCACATCGGTGCCTACCAGGTCAAGGTCGGCGATGCCCTCCTCACGTTCCTCGACACGCCCGGCCACGAGGCGTTCACGGCGTTGCGCGCCCGCGGTGCCGAGGTGACCGACATTGTCGTCCTCGTCGTGGCGGCCGACGACGGCCTCATGCCGCAGACGATCGAGGCGATCAGCCACTCGAAGGCGGCCGGGGTCCCGATCATCGTCGCGATCAACAAGATGGACATGCCTGGCGCCGACCCGTACGCGGTGCGCGCCCAGCTCACGTCCCAGGAGATCGTCGTCGAGGAGTTGGGCGGCGACACGCCCTCGGTGGAGATCTCGGCGCTCAAGGGCGAAGGGGTCGACTCCCTGCTCGAGGTCATCGCCCTCGTCGCCGAACTGGAAGAGCTCAAGGGGAACCAGCGTGGGGCCGCGTCGGGCGTGATCATCGAGTCCCGCCTCGACCCGGGTTTGGGCCCGGTGGCGACCGTCATCGTCCAGGCCGGCACGTTGAAGCAGGGCGACTCCCTCGTCTCCGGGCCGGTCTCGGGTCGGGTGCGCGCCATGCAGGACCACAACGGTGAGCGCATGAAGTCCGCCGGGCCCTCCACCCCGGCCCTCGTCCTGGGATGGGGTGACGTTCCGACCGCGGGAGACTCGTTCCAGGTAGCGTCCTCCGAGCGCGAGGCGCGCAAGACGGCCGAGCGACGGCTCGAGGAGATGCGCGAAGAGAACCTCGTGGTGCCGACCGCCCGGGAACGCCTCACCCAGCTGCTGGAGACGCTACGGACCCAGGACGAGGCCGAACTCCGGCTGGTTGTCAAGGCCGACGCCCACGGGTCGCTCGAGGCACTGCGGGACTCGATCGCCAAGATCGGGCGTGAAGGCGGGAAGATCACGCTCACCCACGGAGCCGTGGGTGGGATCAACGAGAACGACATCTCACTGGCCGAGGTGACCGAGTCGGTCGTGATCGGCTTCAACGTCCGCCCCGACGCCAACGCCCGTCGGGCCGCCGAGCACAAGGGCGTCGAGGTACGGACCTACAACATCATCTACGAGCTGCTCGCCGAGGTCGAAAGCCTGCTCGTGGGCCAACTCGCCCCGGACGAACTCGAGGTGGTGCTCGGCGCCGCAGAGGTTCGGGAAGTGTTCAAGGTGCCCCGCTTCGGCAACATCGCCGGCTGCTTCATCACCGAAGGGGTCGTCACCCGGGGCGCCAGGGCGCGCCTCCTGCGCGACTCGATCGTCATCCACACCGGCCGGATCGAGACCCTCCGGCGCTTCAAGGACGACGTCCGGGAGGTGGCGTCCGGGTACGAGTGTGGTATCGGCCTCGGCTCGTACAACGACATCAAGGAGGGCGACGTGATCGAGCTCTTCGAGGTGAGGGAAGTCGCCCGAACCTAGGGTCGTGTCCCGTTGTGGGGTCGTGACGAACCAGACCCCACATCGAGAGAGGAACGCATGAGTGACCGAATGCGCAAGGTCAACAGCCTCCTGTTGCCCCTCGTCGCCGCCGAAGTCGAGGACCTCAAGGACCCGCGTGTGGGATTCGTGACGATCACCGGGATCGTAACGGCCCCCAACCTGCGCAACGCCGACGTGTACTACTCCGTCATAGGCACCGAGGAGGAGAAGGCATCGACTGCCGAGGGATTGGCTGCCGCTGCCCCCCGAATCACGTACGCGGTCGGCCGGCAGATCCGCCTGAAGTACACCCCAGTGCTCCATTTCCACCTCGATCCCTCGGCCGAGTACGGCGCCAGGATGTCCGACCTGCTCCGCAGGCTCTCCGACGAAGAGGAGTAGCGGGTGATCGGCTTCGTCTCCGTTGACAAGCCGAAGGGCTGGACGTCCCACGATGTGGTGGCGTCGATCCGGCGGGCGTCCGCCATCAGGAAGGTCGGCCACGCCGGAACCCTCGATCCCATGGCCACCGGCCTGCTCGTGGTGGCGGTCGGCCCGGCCACCAGGCTCCTGCGGTACGTCCAGGGTGCGGACAAGGAGTACGTGGCGGTCGCTCGCCTGGGTGTTGCCACCGACTCGCTCGACGCCGACGGCCGTGTCGTCTCCGAGGCCCCACTGCCGGTCACCCGCGCCGAGGTCGAAGCGGCCCTCCCCGGGTTCCGGGGTGCCATCGAGCAGGTGCCACCGATGGTGAGCGCGCTGAAACGGGACGGCAAGCGCCTGTACGAGCTTGCTCGTGAGGGCAAGGAGGTGGAGCGGGAGCCCCGTCCGGTCACGATCCACGCTCTCGAGGTCATCGAGATCACGGACGGATCGTTCCCCGAGCTCACGTTCCGCGTCGCCTGTTCGAAGGGCACCTACGTGAGGACACTGGCCGACGACCTCGCCCGATCATTGGGAGGGCGGGCCCACCTCATCGCCCTGCGGCGGACCCGGATCGGGACCATGACCGTCCAGGGAGCGATCGACCCGACCGACCTCACCTCTGCGTCGCTTGAGGGAGCCCTCGTCGAACCCGCCGAGGTGCTCGACATGCTGCCTCACGTGGTCGTGGTCGGGCCCACCGCCGAACGGGTCCTGAGCGGGCGTCCTGTCGACCCCGAAGGCCTGGAGGTCGTTCCGGCGCGGGTGTCGCCGCCAGGCGACGCCCACCCGGATGACGTGGCGATTCTCGACGGCAACGGCCGGCTCCTCGCGGTGTACCGTTCCTCCGGCACCCGACTCCTCCCCAGAATCGTGCTCCCCGTATGAGCGTCCTCCACGGCGACCCCCACAAGTGGCAGATCCCCGGCACGATCGGGTCGTCGGTCGCGATCGGGACCTTCGACGGCGTCCACCGGGGGCACCAGGGTGTGCTCGCCGACCTCCGGGCCACCCCCGGCCTCGTCCCGGCCGCCCTCACCTTCGACGTCCACCCCATGTCCCTCATCGATCCCGAGCGGTCCCCCAAGCTGCTGGGCACCGTGGACCAGCGGGTCGAGTGGCTCCACCACGAGGGTGCGGAGCTCGTGGGCGTGCTTCCGTTTGCCCAGGTCCGCGAGTGGTCGCCGCGGGCGTTCATCGACGTCGTCCTGCGCGACGCGCTCCGGGCCGAGGTCGTCACCGTCGGATCCGACTTCCGGTTCGGGTACGGACGGGGTGGCGACGTGGGCATCCTCCGTTCGGCCGGGAACGACCTGGGGTTCGCCGTACATGTCGTCGACCTGCTCGGCGAGGGGTACGGCAAGTTCTCGTCGACAGAGATACGAAACGCCATGGAACGCGGTGATGTGCAGGCCGCCCGCGACATGCTCGGGCGTCCTCCCACCCTGCGGGGCCCGGTCGTCCGGGGGGAGGGGAGAGGGCGGCGAATCGGCATCCCCACGGCCAACGTGGCCACGAAGCCCAACATCCAACTCCCCGCCCTAGGCGTGTACGCCGGCGTCGTCGTCTTCGGCCAGGAGCGCCACGAGTCCGTCATCAACGTCGGCAGGAGGCCGACATTCGACGGCGACGGGATCACCGTGGAAGCCCACCTCATCGACTGGGACGGGGACCTCTACGGACGCTCGCTCGACGTCGAGGTGCACCACCGATTGCGGGGCGAAGTGAAGTTCGCCGGAGTCGATGAACTCGTCGCCCAGATCCACCGCGACATCGAAGAAGCGAGGGTCCTGCTGTGATCGGGGCGGTGAAACGGGTGTACTCGGGATCGAGGTTCGAGCCGGAGTACGGCTTCTGTCGAGCGGTGCGGATCGGTGACCGGATCCTCGTTGCCGGGACGGCTCCCATCCCCCAGGACGGCTCCCCAACCCC
>JBFKVA010000043.1:0-18586 GCA_041635475.1 Acidimicrobiia bacterium
CGTGCGGGGGGCAGCCCACGTCGGGGGGGTCATCGTCCTCGACGGAACCGAGGCCATCAACGCCGTCCTCCTCCCCGTCTACGCGGCACTTGGCCTCACGTTCGACCCGGCCACCACCGGCTCGGTGGCGGGCGAGGTGGGGCCCGACCCGGCCGTCGACGTGCTGCGTGCCGTCGTCACCGCCCTGGGGTCGGTGGCGGAGGTCGTGGAGGCCGACCTTCCCCGGGCCCTCGTGGACGAGGCGAGGGCCCGGGTGGGCGCCTTCGTCAGCCCGTGTACGTGAACGGGAAGTAGCGGTACTCGTGCTTGTCGTAGTCCTTCACCGAGACCTCGAAGGTCTTGCCGGACGGGACGCCTTCGAAGTGGATCGTCACCTCGAAGTGACCGTCGGCATCGGCGTAGACCGTCCTCTCCCCGTACGGTGACTGAACCCAGACCTTGCCGTTGGGCGTTGCGGTCCCGAAGAACGTCTCATACGGGGGATCCTCCGAGCACGAGCCGTACATCTGGGTCACCGTGAACGGGACGACGACGATCTCGCCCCGATGCACCTCGATGGTGTCGATGGCAACCTTCGTCTCACCCTGGTAGCCCTTGGCGCGGATGGCGTTCCACCCTGCGTCCAACGGGACGACGACCGCCCAGTGCGTGCCGTCGACCCAGTCCACGCCGTGGCCGTTGACGAGGACGGTCAAACCCGCGGTTGCCTCGCCGGTGACGAGCACCGTCGAACCCTCGAGGACCTGTGCCCCGTCGGCCGGACTGGTGATCCGCACCACCTGGGGCTCACCGTTGAGGACCTCGATGGCGTCGTACGCCACCTTCGTGTCGCCGAGATAGCCCTTGGCGGTGATGCCGTTCCACCCGGGCACGAGGGGAACCGACACCTTCCAATGGCCGGTGTCCGTCCACGTGGCCACCATCCCGTTCACCTTCACCGTCAGGCCGGGTGTTGCCTCTCCCTTCACCGTCACCGACCCGCCGTCGACGTGGGCGCCGTCCGCCGGGTTCGTGATGTGGACGCCGTACTCCGTCGGGGGTGGCTTGGGCAGAGTGGTGGCGGAAGCCGGAGGCTCGTGCAGCACCTGGATCGCCGCCTTGGCAGCCTTGACGTCACCGAGGAACCCCTTGGCGACGATCGTGTTCCAGCCCTTCTCGAGCTTCACTTCGATCTGCCAGTGGCCTTCGCCGTCTCGCATGGCCACTCTGCCGTTCACGGTCACGTGCAGGTCCGGCGTCGCCTCGCCGTGCACGAGGACCGCGTCGGCCTCGGTCTCGAAACCGTCATCCGGGCCCAGGATGGCGACCTCATACACCCGAGGAACCTCGGGCACGACGGGCTTCTCGACCGCCGGTTGCACGGGAGTGGTCGAGGTCGTCGTCGAGGTTTCGGGCTCTGTTGCCGACACGACACCGACCGTGGTGACGGTCGTGTCCAGGGTTCCGACTGGCGTGAGGGCTTCGCCGAAGAACGGCGCGAAGAACCCCCCGGCCGAGAAGTACCCGACGGCGAGGACGATCACCACGAGCGCCGCCGCCGCCTGGGCCATCGTGGCCATGAACGGGACCCGCCGTCCCGGGGCGACGATCCCGGCCCCGGCGATTGGCGGAACGGCGAGCGCGTCCACGGCCTTGCGCAGGCCACGCCCGGCCTTGCGGGCACGATCGTCAATGGTCATGTCGTCACCTCCAGTGCGAGACGTTCGGCGAGTGTCCTTCTTCCCCGATGAAGGTGAACCCGGGCCGTGGAAGGCGCACAATCGAGGATCTCGGCGATCTCGTCGACGGGGCGGTCCTCCAGGTAGTGGAGGGCTATGGCCCTTGCCTGCTGATCGGGGAGGCGCCTGACTTCCCTCCAGAACTCTCGATCCGGGACGTCGAGTTCCACCACCGGCTGGCGGCGCCCTCCCAGCCTCGTCATCGCCCGGGCCTCCGCCCGGCGCCGGCGGACGAACGACACCGCCTTGTTGGACGCCACCCGCCGCACCCAGGCCCCGGGAATCTCCATGTCCCGCAGCTCCGCCCATCGTCGATGGGCGACGATGAACGCCTCCTGGGCGACCTCCTCGGCCACGGACAGGCTCCCACACAGGGCGAACGCCATGGCGACGATCGCCCGATACTCGCGGCGATAGAACGCCTCGAATGTCTCCGGCGCCGCCCGCATCGGCGTGATGACTCGATTCATCTGTTGCACGTCGCTCTCTCCGGGCCTCCCCGGCCGTCACTCATCACTCGCATCGGCAGCCGGGAAGGTTTACTGGAGCATCTCCCGCGGCCTCCCGGTCGCCGCCCTGTACCCTCCCCTCGATGCGATTCCTGCTCGCCCATGGCCCCAACCTCAACCTGCTCGGGTCACGGGATCCCGATGTGTACGGCACGTCGACCCTGGCCGATCTCGAGGACCTCACCACGGCCACCGCCGCCGGCCTGGACATCGAGGTCGAAACGTTCCAGTCGAACCACGAGGGCGCGCTCCTCGATCGGCTCCATGGCGCCGACGTGGACGGCGTCATCCTCAACGCCGGGGCGTGGACCCACACCTCGTACGCCGTGCGGGACGCGATCGAGGCGATCGGCATCCCGACCGTCGAACTCCATCTCTCCAACATCGTCGAGCGCGAGGAGTTCCGACGCGTCTCCGTGGTCGGCCCGGTGTGCATCGCCACGATCTACGGTCGGGGGGACCGGGGCTACGTCGACGCGGTCCGTCGCCTCCATGCCCTCATCACCTGGGCGCCCCAGCGGCTCGCGTACGGATCGCATCCTGACCAGTTCGGTGAGCTCCGACTTCCCGAAGGTGACGGCCCCTTCCCGGTGGTGGCCCTGCTCCATGGGGGGTTCTGGCGGCACCAGTGGACGCTCGACACCCTGGATGGGCTGTCCATCGACCTGGCCCGGCACGGCCTGGCCGCCTGGAACATCGAGTACCGGCGAGTCGGCCTCGGCGGAGGCGGAGCCACCACGATGGGAGACGTGGAGTCCGGGCTCGCCCACCTGGACGAACTCCCCGGGCCGCTCGACCCCGGCCGCACCGCCGTCGTGGGGCACTCGGCCGGCGGCCAACTCGCCCTGTGGGGCTCGACCACCAGGTCCGCCCGCCTCGCGGTCAGCCTGGCCGGCGTGACCGACCTGGTGGCGGCCCGGGAACAGGCACTGGGGACGGGCGCGGTCGAGGCGTTCCTCGGCGGCTCCTCGGTCGAGCCGTACTCGCCCCTTCACCTGCTCCCGACCGGCATCCCGTCGCTGTGCGTGCACGGGACGGCCGACGACGCAGTCCCGTTCCGTTTCTCGGAAGGCTTCGTGGCCGCAGCAGCGACGGCCGGCGACAGGTCTGAGCTCATCGCCATGGAAGGAGCCGACCACTTCGCCCCCATCGATCCCCGCACGCCGGGCTGGATCGCCGCACGAAGCCGTCTCGTCGATGTGCTCGGCGGGTGACCACCCTCGGGCTCCTCCTGGCGGTCCTGGGCCTGCCCCTTCTCCTGTGGGCCGATGCCCGCCGATCCCGCGTCGCCATCCCGGCCAAACTGACGGCCTCGTCGGGCTTCCTCCTCGTGGCCCTCGGCGAGGGTGCCCGGGGCAGCACGTATGGTCGATGGATCCTCGTCGGGCTGGCGCTGTCCTGGATCGGGGATGCGGCCCTCCTCGGCAGGTCGGATCGCATGTTCCTCCTCGGCCTCGGGGCGTTCCTCCTCGGCCACGCCGCCTACATCGAGGCGTTCCTCTCCACCGACCTCAACCCGACCATCGCCACCGCCGCCGTCGGGATCGCCTGGCTCGTCGTGGCGATCCAGGTCGCCCGCTGGCTCTGGCCCGGCGTGCCCGGATCGATGCGAGGGCCGGTCATGCTCTACATGGTCGTCATCAGCGCAATGGTGCTGCTCTCCGGCCCTGCTGGGGTCGGCCGCTCGTCGCCCCTGCTGCCGGCCGGGGCAATCGCGTTTGCAGTGTCGGACATCGCCGTCGCCCGCAACCGGTTCGTCGCCCCCGGCTTCGGCAACCGCGCGTGGGGGCTCCCTGTCTACTACCTCGGGCAGCTGCTCCTCGCCTTCTCCGTGTAGGAACGAGCGGGATTCGACCCAACGCCTTAGTATCCCTCGGGACCCAAGGAGCAGCACGTGACACGCGACCAGATCCTCACCAGGCTCGGAGAACTCGTCGGCGAGATCGAGGCGGCCCGTTCGGGAGGCGATGTTCCTTCGCTCTCCTCGCTCGTCGAGGAGCGAGACGGCCTGCGGGAAGTCCTGCGGGAGTCGGCTCCGCTGTCGATCGATGACATGCGCCGTGAACTCGACGGGCTGCGCGTCCACCTCTCGCGGCTTGAGCCCTCGGGGACGATGGAGTTGGCGCTCGGCGAGGAGTCCGCCACGGGCATGGCCACGGCCGTGGACGCCGTGGCCGGTCACCAGGCCTCGGCGGATCCGCACTCCGCCGCAGCATGGATCCGCCAGCGGATGGCCTTCCTCGAGGAACGCATCGCCAAGGGGTGAGCTCCCTCATCGGCCGGGCCGCGTAGCCTTGAGGCATGTCACTCGCAGTGTTCGATGTCAACGAGACGATGCTCGATCTCGGCGTCCTCGACGGCTTCTTCATCCGCCACTTCGGCGAACTGGAAGCCAAGGACCTCTGGTTCTCCCGGCTCCTGCACCACAAGGCGGTGGTCACCATCACCGGCCACCACCAGGCGATGGGCCCGTTGGCCGCGGCGGCCCTCGAGTCGGTCGCCCAGACCCGGGGAGTGGCGCTCCCACCCGATGCCAGCCGTCAACTGGCCCTCTCCTTCGAGCGGCTCCGGCCCTACCCCGACGTCCGTCCCGGTCTCACCGCCCTCAAGTCCGCCGGCTGGACCCTCCTCACCCTGACCAACTCGAGTCCCATGGTGGCCGAGGCGGGGTTGCGGAACGCCGGCATCATCGACTGCTTCCACGCCGTCCATACCGTGGAGGAGTGCGGAAGGTTCAAACCGGCACCCGAGGCGTATCACTCGGTGTTGGCGGCGGCCGCCCAGTCGATAGAGCAGTCGTGGATGGTGGCCTGCCACGACTGGGACCTGGCCGGAGCCGCCAACGTCGGGATGAAGACGGCGTTCATCCGCCGCAACGGCATGCCGCTGTCCCCGGCCTACCCGCCACCCACGCTCATCGTGGATGACTTCGAACAACTCGCGGATGCCCTCCTCGAAGGCAGGAGCCGCCTCCTTTCGGGGTGAACTCACCGGAAGTCGCGGCTTGTCGTCTCGGCCACGGGGAACGGCTCGAAACGGCGGGCGACGAGGTTGGTGACGCCGTCGCGATACTCGAGTGTGCCGTCGATGATGAGCCCCGGGTTGCGACGGGCCACCTCCCGCTGCTGATCCCACAGGTCCGGGAACACCACGATGTTCAGCAACCCCGTCTCGTCCTCGAGGTTGAAGAAGATGATGCCGGCTGCCGTGCCCGGTCGCTGGCGGTGGGTGACGATCCCCCCCACCCTGACGCGGCGATTGTTGGTCCGTAGCTCCAGCGCCTCCATGCAGGTGATGCACCCGACATTCGAGAGGCGCTCTCGAATGAAGGAGACCGGGTGGGTCACCGAGATCCCGGTTGCCCATCGTTCGAGGCGGGACCGCTCCTCGTCACCCACGTCGGGGAGGTCCGGTGCCTCGATCCCGGGGGCGAGGGCCAATCGACCCGGGCCGATCTCGGCCAGCGCCCCCGCCGCCCAGAAGCCCTGGCGTTGCCCCAGGCCGATCGACTCGAGGGCGCCCGCGGCCGAAAGGGCCTCGAGGGCTGAGACGGAGAGACCGGTCCGGTGAGCGAGGTCCTCGGGTGACGTGAACACGCCACCGATTCGCCGGGCAACCTCGATCCTGGTCGTGTCCTCGTGGCCGAGATGCTTCACGTACCGGAGTCCGGTCCGCATCGCCACCGCCTGTCGCAGGGGATCATCGACCGCGCCCCTCCCTCGTCGCCACTCCATCCCCAGGTACGTGACGATGTCATCGGCATCGGCCGGATGCGGTTCGATCGTGCAGTCGTGGTTCGAGAGGTTGATGTCGGGACCGAGCACGATGACACCGTGCCGGACGGCGTCCTGGACGAGCGAGTTGGGTGAGTAGAACCCCATTGGTTGGGCGTTGAGGAGGCCGCACAGGTACTCGGTCGGGTAGTGGTACCGGAGCCACGCAGACATGTAGACGATGTAGGCAAAGCTCACCGAGTGGGACTCCGGGAAGCCGAACTGACCGAACCCCTGGAGCTTCTCCCAGATCTCGTCGGCGGCTGCTCCGTTCACCCCGCTTCGACGCATGCCGTCGTACACCTCCCCCTTCAGCCGTTCCATGGCTTGTTCGCTCCGCTTGTGGGTCATCGCCTGTCGAAGACGATCGACCTGCTTGGCGTCGAACCCCGCGCACAACCGGGCGAGTTCCATGAGTTGCTCCTGGAAGATCGGCACCCCCAGGGTCTTCATGAGCACCGGTTCGGCCAGGGGATGGGGGTACCGCACCGCCTCCTCGCCGTTGCGGCGCTTGAGGTAGGGATGAACGGAATGGCCTTGGATCGGCCCGGGGCGGATGAGGGCGACCTCGACAGCGAGGTCGTAGAACGTCCTCGGCTTCATCTTCGGGAGCGTCGCCATCTGCGCCCGCGACTCGACCTGGAAGAGGCCAACGGTGTCCGCCTTCGTCATCTGTTCGTACAGCGCGGGCTCCTGGGGGAGCCCGGCGAGGTCGATCGTGACCCCGTGGGCGTCGCTGATCGTGTCGACGGCGAGGTGGAGTGCGTTGAGCATCCCGAGGCCGAGGAGGTCGAACTTCACGATGCCGATGAGCGCACACGACTCCTTGTCCCATTGGAGGATCGATCGGCCCTCCATGCGTCCCCACTCGATGGGAACCACCTGCCACAGGGGCCGATCGGCGATGACCATGCCCCCGGAGTGGATGCCCAGGTGACGAGGGAACCCGTCGAGGCGGTGGCATATGTCGTACACGAGGTCGGCGGTGAGGCCGTCGGGGAGCGGTCCCTCGGCTGCGATGGACGCCGGGTTGCGGGTGTCGAGGTACTTCGTCATTCCGTCCGCCTGGGCTTGGGTGAACCCGAACGTCTTCACCACGTCTCGCAGCACGCTGCGCGCCCGGTAGGTGACGACGTTGGCCACCATCGCGGCCCGCTCCCGGCCGTAGCGGCGGTAGCAGTACTGGATGACCTCCTCTCGGCGGTCGGCTTCGAGGTCGAGATCGATGTCGGGGGCCCTCCCCCGTTCCTCGGAGAGGAAGCGTTCGAAGGGAAGGTTGAGACGTATGGGATCGACCCGGGTGAGGCCGATGCACCGACACACGGCCGAATCCGCTCCCGAACCGCGGATCTGGCAGTAGATGTCGCGTTCCCTGGCGAAGTTGACGAGGTCCCACACGACGAGGAAGTACCCGGGGAACCCGAGGCGGCCGATGACCTCGAGTTCGTGGTCGAGGCGTTGCCGAGCCCTGGGGTCGATCCCTCCCGAACCGTCCGAATAGATGTCACGGGCCCCCTCGTAGGTGAGGTGGCGGAGGAACGTGAGCTCGTCACGGAAGTGTCCCGGCATGGGGAAGTCGGGGAGGTTCGGGGCGACGACGTGGAGGTCGAAGGCGAGGTCCCGCCCCAGTTCTGCGGCCCGGGCGACCGCGCCTGGGTATCGAAGGAAGCGTTCACGCATGAGGGTGGGCGCCTTGAGGTAGCGCTCGTCGTTCGGGGGTCGGAACCCGTCCTGGCTGCCCAGGGTGCGCCGACCGGCGATGGCGGCCAGTACCTCGGACAGGTCTGCGTCGGAGCGGTCGTGGTAGTGGACCTGGTTGGTGGCGACCACCGGGAGCGAGAGCCGTTGGCCGATCTCCCACAGCATGTCGTTGCGGAGGTCGTCCTCGGGCATCCGATGGTCCCACAGCTCGATGTGGAGGCGATCGCCGAAGAGGTCGCGGAGCCGCCGTGTGGCTTTCATCGCTCCCTCGAAGTCGCCTCGGAGCGCAGCCCCCGGGACCGCACCCTGCCAGCACCCCGTGAGCGCAACGACGTGGCCGGGGGCGGCGGCCTCCACGTCGGCCCACGTGTAGACGGGACGGTCCTTCTCACCCCGGACCTGGGCGGTCGACACGAGCTTGGAGATGGTGCTGTACCCGGCGGGGCCGGTGGCGAGGAGCACGAGGTGATCGGTTGGTTCCACCTCGGTCGGCTTCGTGCCATGGGCGCGAACCGACCGACCGCGGCGGTCGGTGCTCGGACCCTCGTCCCGGGCCCATCGGTCCGCATCCCACTGCTCGGCCACTGCGAACGGGGCATCGTCGTTGGAGTCGGTTCCCACACCGATCTCCGTCCCGAACACCGTCGCCAACCCCACCTCACGAGCAGCCGCCGCGACGTGGGCGGCCCCCTGGAACCCGTGATGGTCGGTGATGGCGAGGGCCTCGTACCCCAGGTCGGCTGCTCGCTCCACGAGTGCCCGCGGATGGGACGCCCCGTCGAGGAAGCTGAAGTTCGAATGGCAGTGGAGCTCGGCGTACACGAACCGACAACCCTACACGAACATATGTTCGATTCGCGAGAGAAGCCCTGACAACTGTGCGGGTTCGACCCGAACACCGGTCCGGACGGCCCGCGCACTAGCGTTGCGTTCCCGACCCAGGAGTACCGTGCCCGACCTCGACGTGACCATCGACCGCGGTGTCGCCACCCTCACCATGAACCGCCCGCAGGCCAGGAACGCCCTCAGCGAGACGATGCGGGCCGACCTCAGCGAATGGCTTCACCGCATCGAGCATGACCCCGCCGTGCGCTGCGTCATCCTCACCGGAGCCGGCGACCACTTCATGGCAGGAGGTGACGTCAAGAGCTTCTCCGCCCTCCAGGAGTTGGACCCGGACGAGGCGTGGTCGTCGATCGTCCACCGCATCCACGACCTCCACACGGTGATGTTCTCGATGCGTCGCATGGGAAAGCCCATCATCGCCAAGGTCAGGGGGGCCGCCGCCGGGGCCGGGGTCAGCCTGGCTGCGGCCTGCGACCTCATCGTCGCCGCCGACGACGCCTACTTCCTCATGGCGTACGTCAACATCGGCACGAGCCCCGACGGCTCCTCCACCTGGTTCCTCCCCAAGGCGCTCGGATTGAAGAAGGCCATGGAGCTCACGCTCCTCGGTGATCGCCACTCGGCGGAGGCGATGCGGGAGGCGGGCCTCGTCAACTGGGTCGTCCCCACCGATGAGCTGGACGGATTCACGAGCAACCTGGCACACCGACTGGCCGAAGGGCCGACCCGAGCCATCGGGACCGCGAAGCGGCTCCTGTACGCGTCCTACGAGAACCAGATGGAACGTCAGCTCCAGCTCGAGGCCGAGGGCTTCGCCGCTTGCGCCACGACCGCCGACTTCGCCGAGGGGGTGAACGCCTTCATCGAGAAGCGTCCCGCCCGCTTCAACGGCAGCTAGACGCGCCACATGACACCATCGCCGGACCGGGCGCGCAACCGACTCACCGCCGCGCTGTTCGCCGGCAACACGTTCTCGTCGACGTCGTACATCCTGGCGGTCACCGTCTCGACCCTGGCCGCCGCCAACCTCACCGGGAACCCCCGCCTGGCCGGGGTCCCAAGCGCCGTCGGCACCTTGGGAGCGGCCACGGGATCGACCCTCCTGGCCTACGCCAGCGCCCGATGGGGACGCCGACGCCCGTTCATCGTCTGGTTCCTCCTGTCGAGCCTCGGTGCGGCCGGGGCCGCAGCCAGCATCGAGATGAAGGCCTTCGTCCTGCTCGTCGTGGCCATGTACGTCATCGGGGTGGGACGCAGCGTCGACCAGATGGCTCGGTTCGCGGCCGCCGACATGAGGCCGGCGGACCGGCGGGGTTCGGCGATCGCGCTCATCGTGTGGGCATCGACCGTCGGGTCGGTGGTGGGGCCTTTGCTCCTGGAGCCGTCGGCGGCCACGGCCCGCTCGCTGGGGTTCACCTCCCTGGCCGGCGCCTTCGGGTTCTCGGCGATCGGTTTCCTGGGAGCGGCGATCCTCCTGCTCCTGTTCCTGCGCCCGGACCCCCTCACGCTGTCGGTCAAGGACGTGGATGACGACCACGCGCCAATCGACGCCGGCGCCACCCCCGTCCGCACCCTCCTCGCCCGGCCCACCGTTCGCCTGGCCCTCGCCTCGATGCTCACGTCGCAGCTGGTGATGGTGCTCGTCATGACGATGACCCCGATCCACATCGAGGTCTCCGGGGGGACGCTGGGCATGATCGGGTGGGTCATGATGGCCCACACACTCGGGATGTTCGCGCTCTCTCCCCTCACCGGTCGCCTCGTCGACTCGCTCGGCCCCCGGCGCATGATCTGGGCCGGGGTGGCACTTCTCCTCGTTGCCTGTGCCATGGCGGCCACGGCCGACGACGCCCAGCCGCCCATCCTCCTCAGCTCCCTGTTCCTGCTCGGGCTGGGGTGGAACTTCGGCTACGTGGCCGGCAGCGCCGAACTCCAGGTCGGGTTGAACCTGGGCGATCGGGTCCGCATGCAAGGCGTGGCCGACTCCGCCACCTGGATCGCCGGAGGGTCGGGCGCCCTGGCATCGGGGTTCATCGTCGGGATCTGGTCCTACACCGTCCTGGCGCTCCTCGGCCTGGTCCTGGCGTTCGTCCCCGTGTGGTTCCTGGTGCGGACCTCGCCCCGCTAGGTGTCAGCGGCGCAGCCAGGCGTCGAAGAGGCGACCCCCGATGAGGAGGGCGACGGGCATGAGGACGGTGGTGGCCAGGGTCCGGAGGGTCCCCGGCGCCCACGGCCAGGTCGGCGCCCTGGTCACGAGGTCCCGTTCGGCGAGGAGGGCGCCCAACGCCTTCTGGTTGGCGTCGATGGCCGCCGAGTCGTGGGCGTCCACCGCCGAGCGCAAGCCGGTGAGGACGCCCTCCATCCGCGCCCCGACGTCCTGCAAGAGTCGGTAGCGCTCGCCCACGAGGCTCTTGTGGGCCTGCTGGAGGGGGAGGACGGCGATCGCTATGGCGAACACCGCGCCGAGGACCGCGCTCCAGAAGTACACGGGTGACTCGAACCCGGTTCCGCTCACGAGGGGCACGTAGAGCACCATGAACAGGACCGACACGCCGGTGGCGATGGTGACGGTGGAGAACGAGTGGAGCGCCTGCTGCCCGAAGAGGCTGACCCGGATCATCTCGTCCTGGATCCGGGACATGATCCTGATCCGCCGGACGCTGACGACGACGAAGACCAAACCCACCGTCTCACCGACGGTCCAGCCGGCCCAGGCGACGAGTTGGCCGGCCAGGGGCAGTTCGCCCATGCGGAAGGCGTCGTACTCTCCGCCCTGGACGAGGACGGCGCCCACGTACACCGCGAGGGCGACCAGGGACGCAAGCGCCAGCCGCGGCGGGGCCTCCGCCAGGCGTCGGGCCAGGTCGTCGGCGCCCTCGGCGTCGGGCCGGAGGAGCGTTCGCATCTTCTCGGCGGCGCCCTGGGTGCGAATCCGGGTGAAGTGGTACGCCGAGAGGAACACCCCGGTGATCACGGTCCCGAGAGCAGAAGAAGTGGGCACGGGGGCGGGGCGAACCGTGTCGAACCACACGCCTGCCAGTGCCAGCACACCGATGATGAGGACATGGACGAGCCACGTCGGCAGCGGGAGCCCCTCGATCCAGTCGAGGAACGCGTCGAGCCAACTCCGACGATGACGTTGTGGGGGAGGGTTGTCTGCGCCCATGGACCACCTGTGGGAGGCGAGGGAGCATACCCCGGATGGTGCTCCCCGGGCGGCGAAGACAGGGGTTCCCCCCGGTCTACTGCTGGATCCCGGCCGCGTCCTCCCGCACGAAGTCGGCCAGCGCCTCGTCACCGGTGACGTCGAGCTGCGATCGGTCGGCCCTCCCCCACAGCCAGAGGTCAAGCTCACGGGCAGGTCCCCTGATCTCGACCGCCGCCTCGCCGGGGGCCCCGGCCAGCAGGGTCTCCATGTCGTACTCCGTTCCGGAGTCGGGGCCGGTGCCGGCGAAGCGGCCCTTCTGGATGTGCCACTCGCCGGGGCCGTCGGTCCGCACGAGCTTCACGAGTTCGTGCGGCTCGAACGTGACCCAGTCGGGTGCGGTGCCGAAGAACCAGTCGATGAGTTCCTGGACCCCGTCGGCCGCCAGGTCCGAGTCGACCGACGAGTCGCGTCCGGCAGCCAGGTCCCCGTCGACCCGGTGGATGAGGGCCTCGTGGGCCTGACGGCGAGCCACCCAGTCGACGGTCTTCTCGCCGGTCCACGTCCACATGAGCGCCTCCGGGTCGGCGTGCTCGATGGCGCCGCACAGGCGACTGCCGGCTCGACGCAACGCCCCCGGCAGGTCCTCGTCCGACGGCCGCTCAGGCGCCTCGATACCGTCGGGGCTCGTGAGGGCCCCTTCGACGATGGTCGCCCAGAACGACTGCACCTCGTAGAGGTGGTAGCACAGGTCGGCCGCCGACCACTCGGGACAGGATGGAACCGCCGCACCGGGCCCGGCGGCCTCCACGGCGGTCGCCAGCAACTCGGTGTCGGCCCTGATGGCGCCTAGGTAGTCGATGTGGACCTCCTCGGGACAGACCGTACTCCGAGCTCGGTGGCGATGGCGTGCATTTGCACGTCGTGGGGTTCTTCGGGCAGCGCCGCCGTCACCCGGCACTCCCAGGTCACCCCGATGCGCGTTGCCCGTGGCATGCGCGCCAACAGCTCGTCGTAGTACCCCTTGCCGTGCCCGAGTCGGGACCCGTCCCGGCCGAGGGCAACGGCCGGGACGAGCACGATCGTGATCTTGTCGACGTCGAACGTGGGCGCACCCTCCGCCGGCTGCGAGAACCCCCAGGGGTGCAGCTCCCGTGATGCGGTGAAGGGGTGCACGGTGAGTGGACCCCGTGTGGGGGTGCGGGTGAGGGCGAACGTTGCCCCCGTTCCCAGCAGGCCCGAAAGGTCGGGCTCGTCCTCCATGCCCGAAAAGGTCACGACGGCGTCGTCAGGCGTCACCACCCGGGCGAGGTGGGACACGATGGACGCCGACGCCCCACCGACGTCGGCAGGCACGCGCGGGGCGAACCACCGCCTCCACTCGGACTTGGATGGCGGGACGACGCCACCACTACGCTGCTCCATCCGTGAAACGACTCCTCATCGACCCGGTTCGGTCCGCCGTGACGCTAGCGGTGATGCTGCCGGCGACCGCGCTCGTTGCATCGACGGTCATCGTGATCGCCATGGTCTCCAAGACCTCCCCGCTGATCGAACGGACGATCCGGGCCTGGTCGCGGGGCTGGTTCCGCCTCAGCGGGACGAGCCTGGAGATCCGGGGGACGTTCGACCCCAGGCGCTCCTACGTCGTCGTCTCCAACCACGCGTCGTGGTTGGACATCTTCGCCAACTTCCTGGCCACGCCCGTCCCCCTGCGCTTCCTCGCCAAGAAGGAGCTGTTCAAGATCCCGATCCTGGCGCCAGCCATGCGGGCCGTGGGCATGATCGAGATCGACCGGGACAACGCAGTGACGATGCACCAGTGGATCAACGAGCAGGCCAGGACGGTCGTTGGACGTGCCCAGTCGATCATGGTCTACCCGGAGGGAACCCGGACCCGCGACGGCGAGATCAAGCGCTTCAAGGTGGGTGCGTTCGTCATCGCCATCGAGAACGGGCTCCCCATCCTGCCGGTGACCATCGCCGGGTCATTCGACGCCTTTCCCCCGGGGGCAACACTCCACGGCGGCCGGATCGTCGTCGAGATCGGAGACCCGATCGAGGTGACCCAGTTGGAGGGGAGTGACATGCGCGAGTTGACCCGCACCGTCCAGGAACTCGTCACGTCGACGCGCGCCCGCCTCGACCGGGAGCTCAGCGGATGAACACCGGGGCGTCGGGGGCCGAGGCCGCAGCGTCGAAGGCGTAGCCGCCAACGTCGAACGAAGGCAGGTCGGCCGGGTCCTCCACCCGCTCCCGAACGAGCCACCGGGCCATCGATCCCCGGGAGCGCTTGGCCACGAGCCCGATGACCTTGGGGGTGCCGTCGCGGATTTCGCGAAACACGGGGGTGACGACCCGGGCCGAGAGTGCGTCGCGATCGATCGCCTTGGCGTACTCGGCCGACGCCAGGTTGACGACCACGCCATCACTGCCGGTGTCTTCGTCCAGGGCCTCGGCAATGCTTCTCCCCCAGAAGTCGTAGAGCGTCCGGCCCCGTTCCGTGGGGAGCTTCGTTCCCATCTCGAGTCGGTAGGGCTGGATGAGGTCGAAGGGGCGGAGCACGCCGTAGAGCCCCGACAGGATCCGGAGGTGGTCCTGCGCCCAGGAGAGATCATCGTCGTCGAGCGAGGCGGCGTCGAGCCCGGCGTACGTGTCGCCGGCGAAGGCCAGGATCGCCTGCTTGCGTTCCGGTTGAGGGTCGGCGTCGTCCACCTCGAACTCGGCGTACCGGGCGTGGTTGAGCGAGGCCAGGGAGTCGGACAGCCCCATGAGGGCGGCCACCTCGGCGATCGACTTCGTCCTGAGTTCGGCGATGAGCTTCGCCGTATCCGCCGAGAACCGGGGCAGGGACCGGGGCACTCGTGGTGGGAGGGGTTCGAAGTCGAGTCTCTTGGCCGGTGACAAGACGGCGAGCACGGGCATCTCCTGGGGGCTGCTGAGGGCGAGGGTAGACGGACGCCCGGTTCAGGCGTGAGCCGCCAAGCGGTCCCGGATCGCCTCGGCAACCGCTTCCCATCCTGCATCGAGCATCATGTCGTGGGCGACCCCGTCGATGATGAGCGCCTCGGTCCCGTAGGCGTCGGCGGTGGCCCGGACCTCGTCGACCGAGAAGATCGTGTCGCCCGCTCCCCCGATGACGTGCATCGGGGTGGTGACCGCCCGCGGTCGAGGGAGCCGCAGGATGAGCATGTCGAGGAACGCCCGATAGCTCTCGTCCTGGAGCCGGGCGTGGTACCGCTCCACCTCCGAGCGGGGCATTGCCTCCGAGAAGAAGTGGTGGTGCGAGTCCTCCACGTCGGCGACCAGGGGGTAGAGCGACATCGAGAGGTTGGCCTTGACGAACGGCCACGTCATCGACCGGGCGATGGCAACGGTGGCCCCGATCACCCCCCGGGGCGGGGCCGAGGCCACGAGCACCCCGGCCGGAAGGTCATGGTCCTCGAGGTAGCGCTGGGTGAGGTACCCGCCCATGGAGTGGCCGACGAGGACCGGCGGGGTCGGGAGGGACTCCACCACGGCGTGGATGTCCTCGAGGTAGTCGTCGGCCGAGGTCGCCCGCAGCGATCGGGTGGGGGGCGTTTCGCCGTGCCCGCGGAGGTCGAGGGCATGCACCGCGAACCCGCGCTCGGCGAACCACGGGAGGAAGTACTCGTCCCAGCACCATGCTCCGTGCCAGGCCCCGTGGACGAACAGGAGGGGATGGGGGTAGGTCGGGGACCCGTCGGCGGGCGCCCGGGTGATCAGGTGGGGGAGCATTCCTCCACGCTACCTCAGTCGTACACACCCATGAGAAACGTTCCCTTCGCCGTGACCTCGCACAAAAAGGCACCGGCGGAGGTGACCACCTGATATCGGTCGGCATCACCCTCCTTGCGCCACCAGCGGCCCGTGCTCCGCCACGGACCCGCCCACGAGATCACCTCGACCCAGCGGCTCCTGAGGCGCACCCGGACCGGGATGCCACGATCCCAATCAACCGTGAACGGAATGGGATCGGGGGGGACGAGGGCCGGGGCAGGGCCGGGGGTTCGTCCCGGCCATGGGGCAGCCGGATCCCGTTCCGGGGTGACGGCCTCCTCCCCCCACGCCTGCCATCTCACCCGCTCGACAGGGTCCCGTCCACCCTGGGGACGGGCGGTGAGCACCCGGTCGGGGCCGACGATGGCCCGGAGCCGGTCGATGGCCCGTTCGGCTCCGACGATGGCCGCCGTGTCCTCGAGGAACCCCAGTTGCCGACCTTCGCCGGTGATCTCGAGTGGGGAGATGCGCAGTCGAGACACCCCTCCGAGCGGTGCATCGGCAGACTCCACCCACCCTCGTACCTGCCAGAAGACCCGGTCGATGACCGACTCCTGGGTGAACGGATCGCCACTCCGCCACGTTCGGGTGCGGGTCTTCCCCTCTGCCGACTCCACCTCGATCTCGAGGACATGGGGCGCGACCCCGACCCGGTGGAGGGCACCCATGAGGCGGACGCCCAGGGCCCGGGCGGTGAAGGCGACATGTTCGAGGTTCTCCAGCGGCTCCTCGAATGTCTCTTCGACGACGAGGTCGACCGGGATGCTCCGCGGGACGGCGGGCATGGACTCGCCCGACGCGAGGAGGTGGGCATCGAGACCCACCTGGCCGAAGCGCGAAGCGATCGCCTCCCGTGGAATCGAGGCCAGGTCCCCGAGAGTGGAGAACCCGAGCCATCGGAACGTGTCGACGAGGTCCCGATTGGGGAGAACGCTGAGATCCTGGGCGGAGAGGAATCGTCGGTCATCCCCAACACACACGGGGACGTCCTCCGCCAGGGCGGCCGCCACCCGTGCGGCAAACGAGGTGGTGGCCACGCCCACCCGACACCCCGGCCCGAATCGACGATCGATCTCCTTGAAGATCAGTTCGGCCAGGGTCGACTCGTCGCCGTAGAAGCGAACCGCACCCTCGATCGCCACGAACACGAGGCCGGGATCGGCCACCTCGACCCGGGGAACGAAGGACTCGATGAGTTCGACGATCGGCTCGAACCGCCGTGCCTCACCGGTGCGATCACGATCGAGGGCGACGGCCGATGGAGCGAGGGACTCCGCCGCCCGACGGAGCATCCCCCGCTCGACCCCCAGTTGGCGACACAGGTCATTGACCGCGACGACGACCCCCTCCTCATGGACGAAGCAGGGTTCATCCCGCGGAGCGTCGGGGCGCCGCAGTGGCCATTCCGCCCACCACGCGCAGAGTGTTCGTCCCATCGTCCTCCACCTCGATCATGCGTTCCATCCCCGAGGCACCCTTCCCCGACGCGGTCACGCGCAGGGACCGCCGCCTGAGGTGGCCGTGTCCCCTCCCGGCACCCTCCCATTCGACCGATGCCACCTCCACGGTGAGGTGGGTGAGCCCCGCAGGCAGATGACCCTGGATGGGACGAAGGATGAGCCCGACCCGCTGCGTTCGCGCCGTGGCGACGACACGACGCAGGACGGCATCGGGGATTCCCCTCGGAACCTCCGCATAGATGGCACCCACCCCGTCGAGGAGCGCTCCCACGACGTGGGGCCACGTCGTCAGGTCGGGGCGAACCACGACGAAGCGTTCGGGGCGGATCCCCACCTCCCACGCGGCGAGCGGACTGATCCACCCTCGTGTGTCGACGACGACCACCGGGGCTTGGAGGGACGCCTCGACGAGCATGGCAAGCCCGAAGCGGGTGAGTCCGGAACCGGGCGGGCCGTTGAGTCCGACGGCTCTCCCGGGGGCGAGAATGAAGAGACCCTCGTCATCTCCCCGCAATCGGGGATGATGGATGCGCGTGGCCAGGTCGCGTCGGATCGCCGTCTTGCGCTCCCGGGCTGTCACGTCGGGATGGAGTGCACGATGCTCGATATCCAGGGACAACGGAACGACCCCCCACCCGCCGGACCTTCCGTCGGGAGAGCATGCTATCGAACACGTGTTCGATATGCAAGAGCGCGTGAGCGCTCCCTCACTCCAGCTCCTCGACCGTGCGTGGCCAGTCATCCTTGAGGAGACGGGACAGCGAACGGTCGGCGAGCAGCCTGCCCCCGGTCTGGCATCCGGGGCAGTAGTTCACCTCGTTCTCCGCGTACACGATGCGCTGGACCGGGGTCGAGCACACCGGGCACGGTTCCCGGAACTTGCCGTGGACGGCCATCTCGGGGCGGAACGCGGTGACCTTGGCCGGCCATCGGTCCCCGGCCTCGGCGATGAGGCGGTCCCGCCACTCCACCAGGACCTCGACCGTCGCCTGCTGCAACGCCGCCACCTCCACCTCGGACAGGTTGCGAGTCCGCTGCACCGGCGACAGCCCCGCCCGGTGGAGGATCTCGTCCGAGTAGGCGTTGCCGATCCCCGAAAAGAGGCGCTGGTCGGTGAGCGCTCGCTTGAGTGTTCGGTTCTCGCCTCGGAGGGCCTCGGCGAACGCCGCCGGTCCGGCCTCGAGGACCTCGATTCCACCCCGGTCGTGCGCCTCCAACCCCGCTTCGCCGGCGACGAGATGCAGGGAAGCTCGCTTCTTCGTCGAGGCCTCGGTGAGCAGGAGCGTGCCCCGCTCGAAGTCGAAGGCAGCGTGGCCCACTTTCCGGGGAACGGCCGCCCCCGGATCGCGCCATTGGAGCCTGCCCGAGATCATGAGGTGGAGAGCGAGGAAGAGGTCGTCTTCCATCCCGAACACGAGTCGCTTCCCGAGTCGACGCAGCTCGACCACCCGCCGGCCCTCGACCTGGGAGAGGGGCGGTTCGACCGTCCGCAGGAGCGAGAACGACGTCACCCTGACCCGCTCGAGGACCTCCCCCACGACCCGACTCGCCAGCGCGTGGAGGTAGAGTTCGACGTCGGGAAGCTCGGGCATCAGCCGCCGTTGGTGTCAAGCCCCGCCGAGCGGTACCGCTC
>JBFKVA010000044.1:0-18324 GCA_041635475.1 Acidimicrobiia bacterium
CGGCGGGTGAGGCCCGATCCTCGCTAGGCAGCGCTTCGTCGTAGCCTCGGAGCGATGTCAGACCGGGTCATGGAGCACGCACGCGGCCCCGAGCGCCAGCTCCTCGGCCGGGGGTGGGCTCTCCTCAAGCGCCAGGTGTCCCGCGCCAAGGCGGAGTTCGGTCTCGGCTTCTTCGGGAGCCTGCTGTTCGCCGGGGCCACCGTGGTGTCGTCGTACGTCATCGGCTGGGTCACGGATGACGTGCTCCTGCCCGCCGTCCGGACAGGCGATGTACCGACCGCCCTCCTGGCCGGCGCCGGTGGGCTTCTCCTCGGTGTCTCGATGGTCCGGGCCGTGGGGATCGCCCTTCGACGAGACGGCGCCTATCACGCGCAGTACCGCCTCCAGGCCCGCGACCGGGTCGAGGTGACCGACCGCTACCTGGAACTCCCCATCGAGTGGCATCGGCGGCATCCCACAGGCCAGTTGCTCTCGAACGTGAACGCCGACGTGGAGGCGTCCAGCCAGATAGCCGCCCCTCTGCCGATGGCGTTCGGGGTCGTGGTCATGATCGTCGTGACGACCGTGCTCCTCGTCGTGACGGATCCCTTCCTCGCCCTCATCGGCCTCCTCATGCTCCCCGCCATCTCATCGGTGAACTTCCTCTTCCAGCGGCGGATGCGGGTCGTGGCGGCGAGTGCCCAGCGAATCCGGGCAGAGGTGGCCGAAATCGCCCACGAGTCGTTCGACGCTGCCCTCGTCGTGAAGACGCTGGGGCGGGAGGACGCAGAGGTTGGACGCTTCGGCGAGCGTTCCGACGCCCTTCGAGACCGCATGGTCGACGTGGGCCGTCTCCGGGCGGCGTTCGACCCGCTCATCGAGGCCATCCCCTCCATCGGGATCCTCGCCGTCCTCGCGGTGGGGGCCTGGCGGGTGGACACCGGCGTCATCTCGGCCGGCACACTTGTGACCTTCGCCTACCTCTTCCGGCTCGTCGCCGGGCCGATGCGCGTCTTCTCGTGGCTCCTCGGTCAGCTCCCCATGGCCGTGGCCGGGATGGACCGGGTGGACGCCATCCTCGCCGACCAGGACTCCCTGCGGTATGGGAGCTGGCGCTCCCCGAACGGCGGGGCTGGGGCCAGCACCGAGGTGGAGTCGGTTCGGTACAGGTACCAGGCGACCGAGGAGTCCGACCTCGTCGGCGATGCTCCCGAGGCGGAGGAAGAGGAGACCCGCGGCATCGAATCGGTGAGCCTCCAGGTGTCGCCCGGCCGGACCGTGGCCATGGTCGGGCCCACCGGATCGGGCAAGTCGACGGTCGCTCAACTCCTCATCCGGCTGTTCGATCCCCAGAAAGGCCGCGTGACGCTCGACGGCCACGGCCTTGGTGACTTCGATCGCGACACGATCGCGGACAGCGTGGCCCTCGTGTTCCAGGAGGCATTCCTCTTCGACGACACCGTCGCCAACAACATCACGCTCGGCGGGAACTACCCCCCCGACGCCGTCGTCGCCGCCGCCCGGCTTGCCCAGGCCGAGGAGTTCATCGAGGCACTGCCCGAGGGGTACGACACGCACGTCGGGGAGCGGGGTACATCGCTGTCCGGGGGTCAGAGGCAGCGCATCGCCCTGGCCCGAGCGCTCATCCGCAGACCTCGGCTCCTCGTCCTGGACGACGCCACCTCGGCCGTGGACCCCGGGATCGAAGGGGCCATCCTCGACGGCCTCTCCCAACTCGACACGACGGTCGTCATCGTCGCCTACCGCCGCTCGTCGATCGTGCTGGCGGACGAGGTCATCTACGTCGAGGACGGCCGGGTCGCAGGGCGGGGCACGCACGAGGAGCTCTACCGGTCGCTTCCTGCCTACGCCGCGCTCATCGACGCCTACGAAGGCGACGAGTGATGGCCGACGGACGCGACATGGCAACGGCCGTCGAGACCGTGAAGCGGGGCCTACGGCTCTCGCCCGAGCTGCGCCGGGGCCTCGGCATCACCCTGCTGCTGGCCCTCGTTGCCACCGCCGGGAGGGTCATCGTCCCTGTCGCCGTGCAGCAGGTGATCGACTCGGGGATCGTGGAGAACGACGTCGATCTGCCCCGGGTCATCCAGATGACGCTCCTCGCCCTCCTGGCGGTGGCGGCCACCGCGGCTTCGACCGGCGTGATGCACCTCCGGCTCGCCAAGGTCACCGAGACCGCCCTGTCCGGCCTTCGCGTGAGGGCCTTTCGCCACATCCATGACCTGTCGATGCTCCACCAGGCCTCCGAACACCGCGGCGTCCTCGTCTCCCGGGTCACCTCGGACGTCGACCAGGTGAGCCACTTCATGCAGTGGGGCGGCATCATGCTCATCGTCTTTGGTGGCCAGGCCCTGCTCGCCCTCACGGTGATGGCCGTCTACTCGCTGTGGTTGGCCGGGGTGGTCGTGCTGTGTCTTCCGCTCATCATCATTGCGATGCGCTGGTTCCAGACGCGCCTTGACGTTGCGTACCTGACCGTCAGGGAGCGGGTCGGCCGCATGCTGGCCGTCCTGGCGGAGGTGGTGGTCGGTGCCCCGGTCATCCGGGCGTACGGCATCGAGTCCCGGACTCGGGCGCGCCTGGGCGACGCCATCGAGAGCCATCGGACGGCGGCGGTGCGTGCGGGACGGCTCTCGGCCTGGTTCTCCGGGGTGGGCGAGCAACTGTCGGCCGTCGTCGTCACGGCGGTGCTCATCGTTGGCACCATCCTCGCCGTCAACGGCACCGAGACGCCCGGGACGGTGGTGGCGTTCTTCTTCCTCGTGCAGCTGTTCATCCAGCCGGTGCAGATGCTCGGCGAGGTCATCAACGAGGCCCAGACGGCGGTGGCCGGGTGGCGGCGGATTCTCGACGTGCTCGACATCCCGCCCGACGTCGCCGACCCCGGGCCAGCAGGCATCGACCTTCGCCATGAGCCGCTGAGCGCCCAATTCGTCGACGTCACGTTCCGGTACCCCCGGTCGGGAGAGACGGGCACGTCGGCCACCGGTCACCTGGCCCTCGACTCGATCGATGTGACGATCCGTCCCGAGTCGCGGGTCGCCATCGTCGGGGAGACCGGGTCGGGCAAGACCACCTTCGCCAAGCTCCTCACCCGTCTCATGGACCCGACGGAAGGCCTTGTGCTCCTCGGCGGTATCGACGCCCGCAAGATCCGGTTCGCCAGCCTGCGCGACCGCGTCGTGATGGTTCCCCAAGAGGGGATGCTCTTCCGGGGCACGATCCTCGACAACGTCCTCATGGGCCGGGTGGAGGGCGACGAACGGGCGGCCCGCCAGACCTTCGAGGCCATGGGCCTGACCGACTGGCTCGATGAGCTCCCGGCGGGCCTGCGGACCCAGGTGGGCGAGCGCGGCACGTCGCTGTCGGTCGGTGAACGCCAACTCGTGACCCTCGTGCGGGCGGCAATCGCCGACCCCGATCTCCTCGTCCTGGACGAGGCCACGTCGGCCGTCGACCCCTCGACGGAGGTGCGCATCAGCCGAGCCCTGGCCACCCTCACGCAAGGGCGCACCGTCGTCACGATCGCCCATCGTCTCTCGACCGCCGAAGCCGCCGACCGGGTGATCGTGTTCCACGAGGGTGCCATCGTCCAGGATGGAACCCACGCCCAACTCGTCACGGAGGGCGGCATCTACGGCCGTCTCTTCGACTCATGGCAGCGTGGGGTCACTGCGTGACCCACGACTACCTGGCAGGTCGTTGCCGCCATTCATCCCATCGATGAGGATGGGAGGACACCGAGAGAGGAGCCACCCATGATTCGCCTTCCCACCGTCCTTCGGGTCAACTCCGTGTTCTCGATCGTGTCCGGGTCGGCGATGGCAGTCGGATCGGTGCTTCTCGAGGACCTGGTCGGCGTGGCGGCCCTGTGGCTGGTCGGGATCGGCATCGGCGTCGTGCTCTTCGGCGTGGCGGTGGGACGCATCGCCCGGAACGACCCCGTTCCCCGGCGGGCGGGGTGGGCCGTCGTGCTGGCGGATCTCGGCTGGGTGGTGGGGGCAGCGATCCTCATCTTCGGGTTCCCGGACGTCCTCACCGGCGCCGGGGAATGGACCCTCGGGATCATCTCTGTCGTCGTGCTCGACCTGGCGACCCTTCAGGTCGTGGGGCTGAATCGCACGGGTGGCGGTTGATGTCCGGGGCCCGTACCCGCGTTCGGTCGCCGTTCGGCGTCGGACTCCGGGAACATCGGACGGCTCGACGGCTGTCCCAACTCGACCTGGCAGATGAGGCCGGGGTCTCCCAGCGACACATCAGCTTCCTCGAGACCGGGCGGTCGAGTCCGTCACGGGAGATGGTCATCCATCTCGGCGTGGTCATGGGGCTCGGACTCCGCGAACAGAACGACCTCCTCCTGGCCGCCGGCTTCGCCCCCGCCTACCCCGAGACCGGCCTCGACGAGCCTGCGATGGACGACGTCCGTCACGTCCTCGAGTTGCTCCTGGCAGCCCACGATCCCTTCCCGGCCTTCGTCGTCGACCGGGGATGGGACGCGGTGATGATGAACGAGGCGGGAACCCGCCTGGCGGGGCTCGTGGCAGCCGGTCGCTCGGACGGCGAGCCGTTCAACCTGCTCAGGGTGGCACTGCACCCCGACGGTATGCGAGCGTTCACCGTCAACTGGACCGAGGTCGCCCGGTCGCTCATCCAGCGCCTGTACCGCGACGTTGCCAGTCGTCCGGCCGACCATCGGCTGCGGGCCCTCCTCGACGAGGTCCTCGACTACGAGGGTGTCCCCCGCCCGAACGAGGCGCTCCTGCCGACCGGCACCGACCTCATCGTACCCATCCACTACCGGGTCGCCGGCAACGACGTCCGGCTCGTCACGACCATCACCACGCTGGGAGCGCCGTACGACGTGACCCTCGAGGAGTTGCGTCTGGAGGTCACGTACCCGGCCGACGCCGCCACCGAGGGGTTCCTGCGCTCCCTCGCCACCTGACGCGCCGCCTCACCGTGCTCCAGATGTCGAATCGGTGACGGGCGCGGCGTCTGGGCATGTGACAGACCCCTGAAAGGAGTCATCATGCAGAGACGGTTCATCGCCCTCCTGGCAACACTGGCCATCCTGGCCGCCCCGGCCGCGGCCCTCGCCGACGACGCCGCGGTCCCCACCAGGAGCCGGGACCGGGTCGAGGCGCACGCGAGCGTGGACGTGCACACCACCGACCGGGTGCGCGACCGGCTGGCCGACAGCGACCGGCCCCCGGTGGAGCGGATCGAGCACTTCATTCGTACCCACCACTGGCTGGCCCGCTGGATCGAGAGCCTGCCGTGCGAAACCGACCCGTGCATACCTCCCCGGCTCCAGCACTGGTTCCGTACGCATCCGACCGCGGCACACTGGATCTTCTGGTACATCAGAACCGTCCTGTAGGAGAGAGACTGACCACTGCCAAGGAGTCGCTGCTCGATGACCTGGTGGACGGAGTCCGGGAACGGTCCGAAGCGGCCTTCTCCGCCGTCCACCGGGCCATCGCGTCCGACCTCGCCTCGTACGCGCACGGGATGCTCCGTGACCGCCACGCCTCCGAGGACGCCGTGCAACAGGCCTTCCTCGAACTCGCCCGGACCGCGCACCGGTTCCGGGGAGACGGTCGAGCGCTCGTGGCCTGGCTCTATCGGACGGTCCGGCGACGCTGCCTGGACGAGGTCCGGCGTCGCCGCCGCCGTCCCGAAGTCCCCGTGTTCGTCCTCCCCGAGCCGGCAGAACCCGAACCCGACCCGGTGCTCGTCGATGCCCTCGGTCAGCTCTCGGTCAAGGACCGGGAGCTGATCGTGCTCCGTCACGTCGTCGGGTTGAACGGGACCGAGATGGCGGCTGTCACCGGGCGGACCCGGGCCGGCGTCTACGCCGCCGTCGAACGGGCCGAACACAAGCTCCGTGGATTCCTGGAAGGAGGGGAGCGTTGAAGAACCTCGACGAGCGCCTCCGTGCACTGCGAATCGAGATCGGCGAGGACGTCCGGGAAGCTCACCTCGCCGAAGTCGGCCGAACGCTCACCCGGTACCACCGGCGGACCCTTCCCCGGCGTCGCATCGTGCTTGCCGTTGCCGCGCTCCTCGTCGTGCTCCAGACCGCCGTGGTGATGGCGGCCGAACAGGCCCTCCCCGGCGACCCGCTCTACGCCGTGAAGGTCGCCTTCGAGACTCCCCGTTCGTGGTTCGACCCCGACGTGCGGCTCCGGCATCGGGTGGAGGAGGCCGAGCGGATGGCCGAATCAGCGCCCGAGCGGGTAGGCGATGCCATCGCCGAAGCAGACAGGGTCATCGCAGACGCCCCTGATCCGGATCCTCTCCTCACGCGTCGCCTCGACGCGGTCAGGGAGGCCGAGGCTGACCGCATCCGGACCCCGGTCGATGCCCCGGCGAGGGGCGATGACCCGGACACCCCGCCTCCCACTTCGGAGGGGCCCATTCGCGACGTCACAACCACCTCGTCAGCGGTAGGCGACCAACGTCCCGCCGACCCATCAACGACCAGCAGTTCCTCAACCACGACAACGGAGCCCCCGCGCCAACGGGATGCGACAACCACCACCGCTCCCCCCTCCGACCGCTGACCAGGCGAAACCCAAATGGCTGGGTCGCCATCAGGCATCGCTCGAGAGGAGGGAGAGGACTTCTTCCTCGCCCATCCGCCGCCCCTCCTCGAATAGCGCCTCGTACCTCTCCCCCAGCGCGGCCATCGCCGAAGCGGTGACCCGCTCGCGCCGCCCGACCAGCTCGTGACCCAGGAGCACGCCCCGATCCTCGATCGCGGCACCTGCCCCGAGCAGCCTTGCCGCGCCGTCGGCGGCGCCCCGAGAGAGCTCCATGTCGGCCCGAAACACGGTCATGGGCCCCCGGAAGAGGAGGCTTCCCCGAGTACCGGGCATCTCGAGGGCGCCCCGTACCTGCGTGATGAAGTCGTCGATGTGCCACTCAACTCCCTCGTCGAAGTCACAGACCGGCAGGTACGCCCGGGTGATCTGAGCCGGCTCGGTGAGCTTCCCGGCCACCGCCTGTTCAAGCGCTGATCGAAAGGCAGCCCGTGCCCGGACGGGATCCCCGAACTTCAGCTCCGAGGACCCGACCTGCCAATACTGCTCGACCAGACGTTGACGCGACTGGAGCGCTTCCGAGGCTGCGAGGGCTTCGACGAAGAGCGCCCTCGCCCGCTCTGCGTCTCCTTCCCGCGAGGCCGATTCGGCGAGGTTGCCGAGGGCAACCGCTTCACCCGACCGATCGCCGAGCCGCCGCGAGACCACGAGCGCTTCCGCGTTCAGATCGTCGATCATTGGCAGGCCACCGACTTGCGTCTCGATGGCCACCGACAAGTTGATCAGCGCGGCCGAGTATCCCCGCACCAACAGCTCTGCCGGCGTGCCCTCTTCATCGAGTTCCCGGTAGAGATCGACCGCGCGCTGCAGGAGATCGACCGGGTCGCCGGCGGGATCCGCCCACCCCTTGAGCGAGCCGAGGCCGAGGAGTCCTTGCGCACGCACCAGCTTGGGAGCGTCCTCGCCGACCGCAGCAACGGCCCGCTGGAGCCACGATACCCCCTCGCCCCACGTCGACTTGAACCACCAGAACCGCCAGAAGGCCTCGGCGATGAGAAGGGCGATGAGAGGCTCGTCCGACTCGAGGCCCCACGTCATGGCCTGGCGGAGGTTGTCGAGCTCGGTGTCGATCCGTTCCCACCACAGGAGCTCATCGGGGCCGCGGATGTTGCGACCGGCTTCCCTGGCAAGCTCAAGGAAGTGCTCCGCATGCCGGCGGCGAGAGACATCGCCCGCGCCCGACTCGTCGAGTCGGTCCCGGGCGAACTGTCGGATGGTCTCCAACAGGCGGTATCTCGCGTCATCGCCATCGGTGTCCACCGAGATGAGTGACTTGTCGACCAGGGCGGGCAGCAGCTCGAGGATGGTGAACGAATCGAGGGTGCCATCGTCCCGGCACACGTCCATGGCCGACTCCAGCGAGAACCCGCCCTGGAAGACGGAGAGCCGTTCGAAGAGCACCTTCTCCTCCGGGGAGAGCAGCCGGTATGACCAGTCGATGGCGGCTGCCAGGGTTTGCTGACGGGGCAGCGCCGTGCGGCTTCCACCAGTGAGCAGCCGGAAGCGCTGGTCGAGGTTGTCGGCGATCTGGGCGGGACTGAATGACCGAAGGCGGGCGGCTGCCAACTCCAAGGCGAGGGGCATCCCATCGAGTCGTCGGCAGATCTCGGCAACGGCTACCGCATCCTTGGAGGTCATCCGGTAGTCCGGCTTGGCGGCGGCGGCCCTCTCCAGGAAGAGCCGGACCGCATCGAAGCGGCCGATGGTCTCGGGTCGGATCTCCTCGCCACCGCGGGGGACGGAGAGCGACCTGAGCCCGAACGCCACCTCGCCACCCACGCCGAGGAGCTCTCGGCTGGTGGCGATCACTTTGCACGAGGAGGCTTGTGCCAGGATGTCGTGGATGAGGCTCGCGGCGGCGTCGACGAGGTGTTCGCAGTTGTCGATGATCAGCAGCGCCTCCCGTTCTTCGAGGAAGCCGAGAATGGACTCACGGAGTGATCGTCCTGCCTGCTCGGCCACGCCGAGGGCCTGCGCGGTGACACTGTCGATGTGGTCGGGATCGGTGACCGCTGCCAACTCGACCAGCCACATTCCTCCGGGAAAGGCCAATCCCGTCTCGGCCGCCAACTGCAGCGCGATCCTCGTCTTCCCCGCGCCTCCGACCCCGGTGATGGTCACCAGCCGCGACCCACGCAGCAGCTTCTCCGCTTCGGCCAGTTCCTGGTCCCGCCCAACGAACGAGGTGGTGAGCGTGGGCAAGTTGTTGGGGACGAGGTCGGGGCTCCTCAGCTCGGGGAAGGTTGACGCCATCCCGTCGGCGATCAGCTGAAAGATCCGCTCCGGCTTGGCCAGGTCTCGTAGCCGGTGTTCGCCCAGGTCCTTGAGGGCGATGCCCGCAACAGACCCCGCCATCCGCTCGGTCACCAGGCTGACCAGGACCTGCCCCCCGTGGGCGGCCGACATGAGGCGGGCCGTGCGATTGAGTGGCGGCCCGAAGTAGTCGCCGTCCCGCTCCTCCACCTCCCCGGTGTGGACACCCATGCGGACTCGTAGCTCGCCGAGGTCGGCGAACGTCATCATCGCCAGCCGGCGCTGGATGTCGGCGGCCGCTTCCAGCGCATCGCTCGCCACCGTGAACGCCGATGCCGATCCGTCACCCATGTGCTTGAACACGCGGCCCCCGGCCGCGTCGACCGCCTTTCGCACGAGCTCGTCGTGGTCGGCGAGGGCGGATCGCATGGCATCCGGGTGGGCGTCCCACAGCCTCGTCGAACCCTCGATGTCGGTGAACAGGAAAGTGACCGTGGCCATGCCCTGAATGTAGTGGCGGACGGGCGCGGCGGCCCGGGCGTCCTGACGCGATGTGTCAAGAACCCGGAGTCAGCCGACGACCGCCGGGAGGTCTGCGAGCTCCACGGCGGTTCCCGGGTCGGGCCGCTCGACCCGTATTCGGGCATCGACGACGATGGCCCCCCGTCCCGGTTCGAGGACCTTGACCGGGTTGAGATCCATCTCGGCGATCTCGGGGCACGCCGCCACCATGGCCGAGACCCGCAGGAGGAGGTCGCGCACGGCCGCCACGTCCCCGAGGGGAAGGTTGCGATAGCCCTCGAGCAGCCTCGCACCTCGGATCCCCGAGGTCATCTCGGCGGCATCGACATCGGTGATCGGATGGAGTTTGAACGTGACGTCGGCCAGGAGTTCCACCATGACGCCACCCAGCCCGTACACGAGCATCGGCCCGAAGTTGGGGTCCTCGGTGACGCCGATGAGCACCTCATGACCCCCAACGACCATCTCCTGGACGAGGACTCCGTGTGCATCGTCGACCACCGACATCACCCGCCGATAGGCGGCCCGCACGGCCTCCTCACCCTCGACGTCGAGGACGACGCCGCCCACGTCGGACTTGTGGAGCGCCGACGGGGCCTGGACCTTGAGAGCGACCGCTCCCCCGATGGCGGCGGCGGCGGCCACGGCCCCGTCCTCGGAGGTCACGGTCGCCTCGGAGGGAACCCGGATCCCGAACGAGTCGAGGAGGTCGGTGACTTCACCCGGGTCCAGCCAGCCCCCGTCCATCCGCGTGAGCGACCGCTCGATCGTGGCGCTCGCCCGACCCGGGTCGACCCCGGCCAGGTCTGGCACCGTTCCCGGGTCGCGGGCCAGCCACTCACCGTGACGGACGGCCCGCTCGAGGGCGAGGGCGGCGTCCTCGGGGAACTGGAACGCAGGGATCATGACCGAACTGCTCCGCAGGAACTCCGCGGCCTCGACAGCCTGCATGAAGACCCCGATGACCGTGGTGTCGCCGGCCTCGGCCTCAACCGCCTCCCGCACCGCGACGCCGACCGCTTCGACGCCTGCCGGTGACGTGGGCACATAGATCACGATGAGCGTGTCCACCTCACCGGAGCAGAGCACCTCCGTCACCGCAGCCCGGTACTCGTCGGGTCCGGCCCCGGCAATCATGTCGACGGGGTTGGCGGTCGATGCCTCAGGCGGCAACGAGCGTCCGATGCGTGTCTGCAACTCGTCACCGAACGCCGGGAGCACGAGGCCGCGGGCCTCGAGCGAGTCGGCAGCGAGGATCGCCGGACCGCCGGCGTTGGTGACGATGCCGACGCGACGCCCTTTCGGTGTCGGTTGGTTGGCGAGGATGTTGCCAACGCCGAAGAGATCCTCGAGCGTGTCGACCCTGATGACTCCGGCGTGGTCGAACAACGCGTCGACGGCCGTATCGAGCGATGCCAGTGCCCCGGTGTGGGATGACGCCGCCTTGGCCCCGGCCCCGGTGCGGCCCGACTTGACGGCGATGATGGGCTTCTTGCGGGCGACCCGGCGGGCCAGGCGGGTGAAGCGGCGCGGTGTACCGAAGGACTCCAGGTAGAAGAGGATGACGTCGGTTTGGGGGTCGTCCTCCCAGAACGAGAGGAGATCGGAACTCGAAACGTCAGCGTTGTTCCCCACCGAGACGAACTGGCTGATCCCGATCCTGTTGCGTCGGGCGAACTCGAGGATGGCGATACCCAGCGCCCCCGACTGTGAGGACATGGCGATGTTGCCCCCCGGGGGATACACCGGTGCGAACGTCCCGTTCATGTTCACGTTGGGCGCGGTGTTGACGAGCCCCATGCAGTTGGGACCGACCATCCTCATCCCCCCTTCGCGCACGATCCGCACCAGTTCGTCTTCGAGGGCGTCGTTGCCGATCTCCCCGAATCCCGCGCTGATCACCACGAGCCCCCGCACCCCCTTTTCGGCGCACTGCCGGGCCACCTCGAGCACGAGGTGAGACGGAACCACGACAAACGCCAGGTCGACCGCGTCGGGGATGTCGAGGACCGTCTCGTAGGCCCGTACCGAGTTGACGACCCGGGCCGTGGGGTTCACCGGGTAGATGGCGCCCTGGAAGCCGGACCCGATGAGGTTCTGCATGAGCGAGTTGCCGATCGAACCCGGACGCGTGGAGGCCCCGATCACGGCGATGGACGCGGGGAAGAACAGGGGGGCCACCGAGGCGGCCACGGCTCGCTTCTCTCGTTCCTCGGCGGCGCTGCGGGCGTCGGCCGTGTAGGCGACGGGGAAGTCGACCGAGTAGACGCCGGCCTCGAGGGTCCGGGTCAGGTCGTACCCCGCATTGCGCAAGACGCGCAGGATCCGAACGTTCTCGGCGAGGACGTCGGCCGCGAACCGGCTGATCCCGTGTTGGCGGGCGTAGGCGGTGAGGAGTTGGATGAGGGCGGTCCCGATCCCGCGCGATTGGTGGTCGTCGGCGACGGCAAAGGCGACGTGGCCGACGGTCGGGTCTTCGGGGGTACGGTCGTACCGTCCCACCGCCACCATCTTCCCCGCGTCGATGACGATGAGCGCCATTCGGTCCGAGTAGTCGACGTGGGTGAAGTGATGGACCTCGTCCGGAGGCAGCGACTCCTTCACCTCGAAGAACCGGAAGAACCGGCTCTGGGGACCGAGGCGCTCGAAGAAGTCGACGATGAGTTCGCCGTCGTCGCCTCGAATGGGCCGGACGTGGACGACGTCGCCGTCTCGAACGACGACGTCGAGTTCGAATTCCGAGGGATAGGGCACCGCGCACAACCGTTTCTTCGAGAGCACGAGAGGCTACCCCGGGGGATCCGAACCCTGGGTTCCACGACCGGTTGTGGTGGGTCCTGAGGGCTCCTGAACCGAAACACCGGCTCTCCGGCCCACAGGACGGCACTGGATAGACGGGCCGACCCGGTCCCCTGCCGCCAATCGATGAGGCGGCGATCGCGGTTCCACCCGGATGTGGCATAGTGGACAGCGTGGAGATACCCCAGGATCGACAAGGTTGGCTGCGCCTCATCGGGGGCAGCCTCCTCATCGTCCTCGGGATCGCCGGGATCTTCCTGCCGATCGTCCCCGGAATCATTCTGATCCTCGTCGGCATGGCGACCATGAACCCGGACTCGGATCGACTCAACGGCTGGCTCGCCAAGGGCAAGGCGATACTCTCACGACGCACCATCGCCCGCCGCCGGTACGGCATCGAAGAAGAAGCCACCGGAGAAGCCGAGGCCTGAAGTCGAGGGTGTGGCGCTACCCGCCTCGCGGCGGGGAATAGGCGATCATGTTGCCACTGGTGACAACGATCCCGTCCTTCCACATCGTCATCAGCCGCGCCGTCGAGAATGGCGGGTCGTCGATCTTGTGCACGTCCCAGGCGACACCATCGGGGGAGGTCCAGTAGACGCCGAAACGGAGCGGGTCGCCCACGGCTAGGAACTGGGAGCCCGTCCAGACGACGGCGCCCGGTGTCTTCAACTCATCCCCCGGGAGGCGGGGAAGCTCGACACGAACCCAGACGAGGCCGTCTGTGCTCCAGAAGGCGACCGGGAACGGGTCCAGCGAGTCCCAGGAGGCAGACTCGTGACCCACGACGACGACCCGGTCCGGGCCGGCCGCGATGCTGCGCACCTCGACCCGCTCACCCTCCGGGGGCGGATGCGAACCTTCAACCCAGGTGGATCCGTCCGTCGTCACGTAGGAGACCAGGCGTCGCGGGCGCTCTGATCGCCATCCCACCGCGACCAGGCGATCGGGGAGAGCCGCCAGCCCCGCGTACGTAAGGAAGCCGAGCGGCGGCTCATCGACGCTGGCCGTGATCCACGTCCCGTCGTCCGTCGAGCTGATGACTGCGAAGTCGGAGTCGGTCGTGGCGCCCGGTGTATACCACTGCCCGTCGGCAACGGCGTGGAGGTGGCCGCCGAAGGAAGCCATCCCCCCCAATTCCATGACGCGGAACCGACTCGTCCCTTCGAGTCGCTGGTCGATCCCGGTTTCGGCCGGGCCCCGAGCCACGACGGTGCCCGGTGCGGCAGACACGGTCGTCACATACCAGAGATCCGCTCCGACGCCATCGGAGCTGGCGCCCGGCTGCGGAGGGAGCGCGAGCAGCCCATGCAGTTCCCCGTCCGCCGACATCAACAGGGCCTGGTGCAGGATCGAGCCGGGAGACGTCAGCGTGCGCTCGAGGGGAACACCGAGATCCGCCAATCCAACGTCGTGCCAGGTACGGCCGTCGTCGGACCAGGCCAGGTGGAAGAGCTCATCCTCACCCGTTCCGGCCACCCACAGGCGATCGCCGATCGCGGCGATGGCCGAGACCGAGATGTCGAGGCGGGCCGAGTACCACTCGGCCCCGGGAGGAACGATGGTGGTCGTGGTCGTGGTGGCGGGCATCGTGCTGGTGGTCGTCGCGGCGACGGTGGTGGATGTCGGAACGGGATCTGTGCCGGCATCGGTGTCATTCCCCGCGCACGCCGAGAGCAGCAGGACGGCGAGACCGACCGTCAACGCGCCAAGCTTCGGCCGAGGGGACAACTCCGGTCCTTTCATGGGAAGGGAGGGAGCGAGGATAGGTCGGACGAGGCGAGGTGCGAGCGACCGGGCCCGATACCACCCGCGGGATCAGTCTGGGCGGAGGCCGCTCAACGCCGCCGAAGCGGAGCGCCGGCTGTTCGTCCATCCGAACACGCTCACCTACCGCCTCCGTCAGGTCCGGCGTCTCCTCGGTGGGGACCCCGCAAAGGGGGGCCTTCGTTCCGACCTCGCCCTCCGCCCCCGTCGGCGGCTGAAGAGCGGGTTCAGCCCAGCGGACCGGCGGCCGATGTGAGGATTCGTCGCCCGGCCAGGTCCTCGACGAGGGCAAGGTCGGGTGCGAGGAAGCGATCCTCATCGAGGTGGGGGACGTGGAGCCGGACCTCGTCCCGGACCGCCTTGGTGCGAGGGGCGGGCTCCAGCGGTGCCCGTAGGTCGAGGGCTTGGCAGGCGGCCAGCACCTCTGCGGAGAGGACCCGCCGGGTGTTCTCGACGACTCGCCGGAGCTTGCGGGCTGCCCCCCACGCCATTGAGACGTGGTCCTCCTGCATGGCCGACGTCGGCATCGAGTCCACCGAGGCGGGAGCGGCCAGGCGCCGGTTCTCGGCCACCATCGACACCGCGGTGTAGTGGGCGATCATGAACCCCGAACCGACACCGGCTTCGGCGGACAGGAAGGGTGGCAGCCCGTGGGACCGAGCCGTGTCGAGCATTCGGTCCAGGCGCCGCTCCGAGATGGCACCCACCTCGGCCAGCGCTATCGCCAGGAAGTCCGCGGCGAAGCCGAGGGGCGCCCCGTGGAAGTTGCCGCACGACTCCACCGAACCGTCGGGGAGGATCATCGGATTGTCGATCGCCGACACGAGTTCGGCGTCGGCCACGGCGATGACGTGGGCGAGCGTGTCGCGAGCCGCCCCGTTGACCTGGGGCGTACAGCGGATCGAGTAGGCGTCCTGTACCCGGGGATCGTGCTCGCGGTGGGAGGCGACGATCCCCGAGCCGGAGAGCATGGCTCGCAGGTTGCCGGCCGACACCGCCTGGCCCGGGTGGGGTCGGAGTTCCTGGAGTTCGGCTGCGAAGGCCCGGTCGGTGCCGAGGACGGCCTCGGTGGTCATGGCGGCGGCCACGTCGGCGAGGCGCAGGAGGTCGAGGGTGTCGTCGATGGCCAGGATGAGCATCCCCAGGGCCCCGTCGGTGCCGTTGATGAGGGCCAGCCCCTCCTTCGAGAGGAGTTCCACGGGCGCCAGGCCGGCCGCGGCGAGGGCATCGCCGGCCGGGAGGACCGCCTCGTCGACCACGACGTCCCCCTCACCGATGAGGGCGAGGGCCACATGGGCCAGCGGGGCCAGGTCCCCGGAGGCGCCCAGGGAGCCGTACTCGTGCACGACGGGTGTGATCCCGGCGTTGAGCAGCCCCAGGATGAGGTCCACCAGTTCCGGACGCGCGCCCGAGTATCCCATGGCGAGGGTGCGGGACCGCAGGAGCATCATGGCCCGCACCACCTCCCGCTCCACCACCGGGCCCATCCCGGCCGCGTGCGACCGAACGAGGGAGCGCTGGAGGTCCCGGCGGCGGTCCTCGGGAATGAACGTGGTGGCCAGGGCCCCGAACCCGGTCGAGATCCCGTAGGCGGGGGTGTCAGAGCCGGCCAGCCGCTCCACGATCGAACGGGACGTCGCCATCGCCGCCCGGGCCTGTGGGTCGAGGCCGACCGGCTCGTCGTGCCGGGCGACGGCGACCACGTCATCTCGGGTCAGGTTCGTGCCGTGGAGGGCGATCACGACCGGTACCGATCGACCACGGAGGTGATGTGTCGCATGAATGCCTCCTTGTGGAACTCGTCGAAGGTGTCCCAGGTGGCGAGGGTACGGGGATCCGTCACACGGTCGACGAAGAGGGCTCCGTCGAGGTGGTCGACCTCATGCTGGACGGTCCCCGCCGTGAGCCCCCGATAGGCCCGCGTGAAGGGGAGCCCGTTGCGATCGAGGGCGGTCACCTCGATGTCGGCCCACCGCTGCAGGTCGCCACGGAGGGGCACGCTCAAGCACCCCTCGTTGGTCTCGAATTGCTCGTCGCCGATCACGACGATGTCGGGGTTGACGAAGACGGTGAGCGGGATGGCGGGCTTGTAGGGATACCGCCGATTGTTGTCGACGCCGATCACGCACATCCGAACGGACTCGCCGATCTGGTTGGCGGCGATCCCGGCCCCGTCGGCATGTCGCATCGTGTCGATCATGTCGTCGATGATCGCCTGCATGCCGGTCGTGGCCAGCTCCTCGACCTCGACCCGCCGCGTGGGGGTCCGCAGGACCGGGGACCCGACCTGAGGGATGTCACGAACCGCCATCGCGCTCCCTTCCCACCGGCACGCCGCCCAGCCAGGTGCCGGTGCACAGCGGGGCACCAAGCCAGTAGGCGAGGTCCCCCGGGCCTTCCACGTCCCAGGCGGCCAGGTCGGCCCGCTTCCCGGGGGCGATCACCCCCCGGTCTGCCAGCCCGAGTGCCTGGGCGCCCACCCTCGTCATGCCCACGAGGGCCTCCTCCGGTGTGAGGCCGAACCGGGTGCACGCCAGGTGCATGGCCCCGGTCGGTGAGGCGAGAGGGGCGGTCCCGGGATTGAGGTCGGTCGCCACCGCCATGGGAACGCCGTGGCGGCGGAGGAGATCGACGGGCGGGCGCACCCTCTCGTCGAGGAAGCTGGACGCGCCGGGGAGGAGTACGGCCACCATGCCCGAGGCGGCGAGCGCGGCCACGGCCGTCTCGTCAGCGTGCTCGAGGTGGTCGGCCGAGAGCGCCCCGAACTCCGCCGCCACATGGCACCCCTCGCCCGGGGAGAGCTGGTCGGCATGTACCTTCACCGCCAGGCCCCGCGACCGGGCAGCCGCGAAGATCCGTCTGGTTTCGGCGGCGCTGAACGCGATCGTCTCACAGAACACGTCCACGGAATCCGCCCGACCAACCGCCGCCGGGATGATTTCGTCGCAGATGAGGTCGACGTAGGAGTCCCGATCCTCGCGGTACTCCGACGGGACGATGTGGGCGGCGAGCAGGGTGGCCCGCACGTCGGCGATGGCGGCACCGGCCAGGCGGTCTGTCACGTCCAGCATGCGGAGTTCGGTCGCCAGGTCGAGGCCGTACCCCGTCTTGACCTCGACCGTCGTCGCCCCGGCCTCGGCCAGCCACCGCAGGCGGCGGCGGGCCGAGGCGAGGAGCGTGTCCGCGTCCGCGGCCCTGGTCGCCTCGACGGTCGAGGCGATCCCCCCACCCCTCCTGGCGATCTCCTCGTAGGTGGCGCCGGCCAGGCGGTCCTCGAACTCGGCCACCCGGTCGCCCCCGAACACGAGATGGGTGTGGCAGTCGACGAGCCCGGGCGTGAGGAGTCTTCCCCCCAGGTCGACGACCTGGCTGGCCCCGGACGGTGCAGACGACGACGGTCCCACGTCGACGATGACGCCCCCCGCCACCGACACGGACCCGTTCCGGATGAGGCCGTACGCGGATGACCCGGCGGCCATCGTGGCGACGGTGGCGTTCGTGAACAGCACCTCCGGGGTCATCGACGGCTCTTGAACGTCTTGCGGGCCACCTTCCAGGCGTCGTGGGACCGATCCGAGACCACCCTGCGACCACCCACGTAGACGTCCTTGACGTCCGCTGCCCCGGCCGCGAAGACGACCGACTCGGCTCGGGCCGGGAGGCCCGCCAATCGGGGCGAACGCACGTCGAGCCGCAGGAAGTCGGCGGGCGCGCCGACCAGGACGCCATGGGGGCCGAAGCCCAGCGCCTGGGCACCGTTGGTGGTGGCGGCCTCAAGGAGGGCGGCCGGCGCGAAGCCCCCTCGGCGTCCGGCAGCGAGTCGATGGTGCAACTCCACGCCCCGGGCCTCCTCGAAGAGGTCGATGACCGCGTTGGAGTCGGTTCCCAGGGTGATGGGACAGCCTGCCGTCTGTAGCGCCCGGGAGGGCCCGATGCCGTCCGCCAGGTCCCGTTCGGTCGTTGGACAGAGGCAGACCCCGGTTTCCGTCGCTCCGAGCGTGGCGATGTCGCTGTCCGTGAGGTGCGTTGCGTGCACCGCGGTCGTGTTCGGCCCGAGGAGCCCGGCCCGGGCCAGCAGGCCAACCGGGGTGGTCCCATGCACACGCTGGCAGGCGAGGTTCTCGGCCGGCTGCTCCGAGACGTGGATGTGCACCTTCGTCGTCGGCGTCGCCCACCGGGCCAGATGTTCGAGGGCGGGGGCGGGTACGGCCCGCACCGAGTGCGGGGCAACGCCAATCCTGACGTCGTCGCTGCCCGAGTAGGTGTCCGCCAGCGACCCGACGCGGTCGAGCCAGGCCTCCGCGGTCCCGTCGGAGAACCGCTCCTGGACGGGGTTGAGGGCCGCCTTGTCGAAGCCGGAGGCCAGGTACCCGCCGTC
>JBFKVA010000045.1:0-17842 GCA_041635475.1 Acidimicrobiia bacterium
GGACTCGCCGGTCATCCAGACCTACAACACGCTCATCGACGAGTTCGGGGGTGGCTTTGGCGAGACCACGAGTGTGCTCCTCAAGGGGGATGACCTCGCCACGCCGGCCGCCCACAATGCGGCGGTCGACGCCCTCGACCGCCTCGCCGACACGCCCGACGTCCTCCTCTTCGCCGGGGAAGCTTCGGCCGAAGGGCCGCTCGCGCTCCTCGCCGACCTCGTCGACCCGGCGAGCCTTGGCTTCGACGCCGATGTGGCCGCGGTGGCCGCCGACGTCGGACTCGGCGGCGACCTTCGGGTCCCGCCCGACGCCGATGTGGCGGCCCTCTACGCCGCCGTCGCCGAGGCCGCGCCCGATGCCTGGCCCGGCGTGGCCCACACCGAGGATGGGGCCGTCACCGCCATGCTGTGGACCGTGTCGACCCAAGCCGGCGAGAGTGGTGCCGGCGACCTGAAGGACGCCATGAACGCGGATGTCGAGCCGCTCCGCTCCGCCGGTGTCGAGGCGGTCGTGACCTCCGACGCCATCATCGGGGTCGTCGTCGTCGATGCCCTGCAGGCATCCCAGCTCAGCTCACTGGCGATCACGGTCGCCGTATCGGCGCTCATCCTTGTCCTCAACTTCCTCATCGAGTCGCGACGGCCGGCCCTCGGCCTCGTGACGATCACGCCCGTGGTCCTCGTGGTGCTGTGGACGTTCGGGATGATGGCGCTCACCGGGATTCCGTTCGGCCCCATCACCGCGACGATCAGTGCGCTGGCCATCGGTATCGGGGTGCCGTACACCATCCACATCACGCACCGGTTCCTCGAGGACCGCCTGTCCGAGGCGACCACCGAGGATGCCGTCCACTCGACGGCGGTCCACACGGGTGGGGCGCTGGCCGGTTCGGCCTTCACGACGATGGCCGGGTTCGGGTCGCTCATGACCTCGAACCTGAAGCCGTTCCAGCAGTTCGGAGCCGTGACGTTCTACGCCATCGGCTTCGCCCTCCTGGCCTCCGTCCTCGTCCTGCCCTCGATGCTCGTGCTGTGGGACCGGTGGCACCGGTCGCGAGGCGATGCCACGCTCGACGCCGCGGCGGTGCGTCACGCCATCATCGGCGACGGAACGCTCGATCCCGACCCGGCTGAAAGCGGCCGGGCGGGGTAGGTTCCCCGGGTACCACCCACGGAGAGGATCCCCATGGCTTCGCTCGAAGCGTTCTGCACGATCACGGCCTCGGCGACGTACGTTCCCACGGGCCGGACGCCGGCCGGCTTCCGGGTCGACACCGTGTTCGAAGGGACCGCGACGTCGTCGCATTGGGAGGGGGAGCGACCGGTCACCGGTGTCGACTACGCCCTCGTGCGGGGCGATGGGCACTCGAACCTCGACATTCGGGGCCGGATCGGCGAGGGAAAGGACACGGTGTGGTACCGAGCCGGGGGGGTGGCCCGGCCTGGTGAATCCCGGGGCCAGATGTTCCCCCAGGAGTGGATGACGTTCGAGACCGCTGGTGACGAACTCGGATTCCTCAATGGCTCACTCGGGGTGGCGATGGGCGAACTCGACGGACCGTCCCTGGAGCTGACCGTCTACCTCGTCATCCCCTGACCGGCGGTATCCGGAGAGCCGGACGCGGCGACGAGGACGACCCACTCGAAGGAGCTTCGTTCGCGCTCGAACTCGGCGGCCCCCTCGCGGGCGAAGGCGTAGTACGCGGCGCGACGCTCCGGGTCGTCGGTGAACGCATCGATGTGGGCGAACGATTCCATGACATACCGCTCCCACTCGACGATGTCGCTCGAGAACCAGGCCACGGGCTCGAGTCCACACGCCACCGCCTCGGCCTCGAGCCGGGCCCTCGAGAGCGGCACCCCACCCTCGACTGCCGTGACGTCGGCGCCCGGTCGGAGCACGACGTCGCCGAAGGCAACCCGCCCACCGGGCTTCACCATGCCCGCCAGCGCCCGTACGGTCCCAACCGGCCCGTTCCAGATCCAAGAACCACCCAGCGAGCAGGCCACGTCGTTGTCGGTCGGGTACGGGAAGCCCTTGCCGTCACCGAGGTGAAGCGTGAGTTGGTGGCCCCGCGATCGCGCCCGGTCATGGGCGTCACGGACGACCCAGGGCGAGAGGTCCACACCGCTCCCGGCAACCCCACGATCGGCGAGGCGGAGGAGGAGTTCCCCCCGACCGCAGGGGACATCGACGGCCCGCATGCCGGGCCGGGGGTCGAGGGCGTCGACGACGGCATCCAGCGCCTCGGAGCTCATCGGGTTGTCGATGACGAACCCGTGGGTGAGCGCTTGGAACGTCTCGAAGCGGGCGGCGAGGTCGCCGACGTCCACGTCGGGGCCGATGTGGACCCCGGGGAGCTGCACGAGCTCCTGCCGGGTCGGGGGTGCCGGATGCATCCTGGGAGCCTACGGTGACATCGCAGCGCCTGGGCACGGCAACGGTGGAGCCGCCCCCGCATAGCATGCGGCCATGGCCACCGTGCTCACGCTCGAACACCCGCTGGCGGCCGCCCACCGCGGGAGTCGGATCCTGTGGCCCGAGAACACGATGGTGGCGTTCCAGGGCGCCATCGATCTTGGGTACCGGTTCATCGAAACCGACCTGCACGCCACCGCCGACGGCACGCTCGTCACGCTCCACGACGACACCCTCGATCGGACCACGAACGGGACCGGGTCGATCTGGGACTGGCCTTTGGCCGCCCTCGGGGACGTCGATGCCGGCTATCGATTCGAGTCGGACGGAGTCCACCCCCATCGTGGCCGCGGTGTTGGCGTCCCTGCCTTCGAAGAGGTGGTCCTGACGTTCCCCGAGGCGTGTTTCATCCTCGATCTCAAGCAGGACGACATCGAGGGGTTGCTGGCCGAATTCCTGGCCCGCCATCACCTGGAAGAGCGGGTCGTCGTCGGGTCGTTCAGCGACGCCCGCCTTCGCACGTTCCGGGCCGTGACCGGGGGGCGGGTGGCGACCTCGGCCGGCCCGGCGGAGACGCTTCGTGCCCGCGCCCGGTCGTGGCTGGGCCGGCCTCCGCGGGGCCCGGCCGACGCCTTTCAAGTGCCGGTTCGACAAGGTATTCGCATCGTCGACCGAGCGTTCCTCGACGCGGTCCACGAAGCCGGCAAGCAGGTCCACGTGTGGACGGTGGATGACCGACCCGAAATGACGCGACTCCTCGACCTGGGGGCCGACGGGCTCATCACGGACCGGCCCGACGTGCTCAAGGACGTGCTCGAGTCCCGGGGCGGAGGTCCGTGGTGAGCCTGGAGCAGATCGGCGAGGTCGGGCGCCTCCAGGTCCACTTGGCCGACCTGAAACTGGGAACGCCTCCGTACGACCCGTCCCGACTCGCCGGGGTGGACGAACTGTGGCTCACCGCCCGTGGCTGCATCGCCGGGTTCCGGGGTGTCCACGTTCTCGACGCCCACCACCTCGACTATCCGGGCCCTCGACGCCATGCCAACAGCCCGGGCCGCGTCCTCTCGGTGGGCTTCAGCGCCCACCACCAGCGCATCGACCAGGTCTTCGGCACCGACCGAGGAGGTGACGCCGGCGAGAACATCGTCGTCACGAGCACCCGCAGCTTCGGTCGGTCCGACCTGGCGGGAGGGGTGGTCATCATGGGGAACCATGCACCGGTGTGGTTGAGGGACCTGGCGGTGGCCGATCCGTGTGTCCAGTTCACGCAGCACGTGATGCACACGGACGAACCCGATCCGTCCAGACTGGCGAGCGGCCTGGCCCACCTGTCACGGGGCGTCCGAGGGTTCGTGTGCGGCCTCGGCCATCTCGAGCGACCGGTGATGGTGCGGGTGGGCGACGAGGTGCTCCGCAGTATCAGCGGCTGACGCGAAACCGGCTGGGGAGGACGGCCTGCACATGGAGGCCCGCCTCGACCAGGTCGATCGGCGGGGGCGCCCCCAGGGCGAGGGCCGCCACCAGGCGGGATGCCCCGGGGGAGGACTGGATTCCGTCCCCTCCCTGTCCCACGAGCCACACGAACGTTGGTTCGTCCGGGTCCGGTCCGACGGCGATGTCGCCATCGGGAGTGAAGGTCCGCAACCCGGCCCACGAGGATCGGACGGTGCGGATGCCCAGCGTCGTGAGCGAGTTGATCCGCTCGATGGCCAGGGCGATGTCGAGCTCATCGGGGCGGGCGTCGGACGGCTCCACCGGGGTGACGTCGGCCGGCGAGCACAGCAACTGGTGCCCGTCGGGCTTGAAGTACCAATCCCACGACACCCCGGCCACGAGTGGCCAGCGGGAGCACCCCTCCGGTCCCGGGACCATGAATGCCGTGCGGCGCAGCGGGCGCAGCCCGAGGGGGGCGACCCCGGCCATGGCGGCCACGACGTCCCCCCAGGCGCCGGCGGCGTTCACCACGATGTCGGCCACGATGCGGTCGTCGCCGGCAGTGGCGAGCCACCGCCCGTCTCGACGCTCCAGGCCGACCAGCCGCGCCGAGGGGCGGATCTCGCCGCCCGCCCTCCGGATGGCCCGCACGAAGGCCTGGTGAAGGGAGGCGACGTCGAGGTCCTGGGCGAGTGGTTCCCACACCCCCCCCACGAACTGGTCCTCCCGTATGACGGGACAGCGAGCCGCCGCCTCGGCCACGTCGACGAGTGAGATCCCCGGGCTGGCCGAGGCCGCGTGCTCGTGGTAGGCCTCGAGTGCGTCGAGCTGGCCCTCGGTGGCCAGGAAGAGGGCGCCCCGGGGGGTGAGGAGGGGGTGGTCGGCGAGCTCGGGGGGCGGATCGGCGAAGAACTCTCCTCCGCTGCGAGAAAGGGCGATGAGGTTGGGCGCCCCGTACGACGGGATGTAGAGAGCCGCCGACCTGCCGGTGGAGTGGTAGGCGAGGTGCCGTTCCTGTTCGACGAGGACGACGTCGGCGCGGTCGGCGAGTGCCCACCCCGCCCCCACACCGGCGATTCCACCCCCGACGATGAGCACCCGCGGCTTGGCCATTCGAGGAGGATATCCAGGGAAGCCGACCGCCTCGTCCTTGTTTCGCCGTTTGGCGAAACGGGCTATTATTTCGGAGAAAGGCGAAACAGATGGCGAGCGTGTACAAGGCACTGGCCCACCCTGTCCGGCGCGACATCCTGCGCCGGCTGCGGGAGGGGAGCGCCCCGGCCGGGGAGCTGGCTGCCGGGTTCGACCTCGCGCTCTCGACGCTCTCGGGCCACTTCAACGTCCTCAAGGAAGCCGGCCTGATCCAGGGTGAGCGCGCGGGCAGCACGATCCTGTACCACCTCAACCTCTCGGTGCTGGAGGAAGCCCTCATGGGCCTCATGGAGATGTTCGACCTGGAAGGAACGATGGAATGAGTGACGAGAAGCTGCTGACCCGGGAACTCCTGGCGATCGTCATCCTGCTGTTCGTGGGATCGCTGGCGTACGCCCTCTACGGCATCACCCAGGTCCCGGCCGATGCGCTCGTGCCCACACACTGGAACGCGGCCGGGGAGCCCGATGATTGGGGGTCGCGCTGGAGCATGCTGCTCGGGCCGGGCATCCAGCTCTTCATGCTCGGTCTCATCCCGCTCGTTGCCCGCGTGGAACCTCGACGCCAGCACATGCGGATGTCCTACGGGCCGCTCCGGACCGTTCTCATCGCCATGTCCGTGCTCTTTGCCGGCGTCAGCGTCATGATCGTTCGGTCGTCCCTCGGGGAGGAGGTCGACATCGGGCGGTGGATGATCATCGGGATGGGTCTGCTCTTCCTCGTCCTCGGGAACATGCTGGGCAAGATCCGCTCGACGTTCACGTTCGGGGTGCGGACCCCCTGGACGCTCTCGAGCGAGAAGTCGTGGGTGGCCACCCACCGGCTGACCGGCCGCCTGTGGACCGGCATCGGGTTCGTCGTGCTCGTGCTCGGGCTGTTCGGGTTCGTTGGTGAGGTGATGCTCTACGTGTTCCTCGGCGGAATCCTGGGCTCGGTGGTCGTTGTGACCGTGTACTCGTACTTCGTCTGGAAGGCCGATCCCGATCGGAAGGAGTCGCCCTGATGGACGGTGCCGACCGGCGTCGGGTCCTCATTTTCCTGCTTGTCGCCTTCGGCTTCACCTGGTGGAAGACCGGGCCCCGATCGGCGCGCTGAGGCCGCGGTCGCCTGCCGCCATCCGTGGCAGACTCACCGGATGTTCGAGCCCGTACAAACGGACCGTCTGATCCTGCGGGGCTTCCGGGAGGGGGACGCCGCGGCCGTTGCCGCGCTCGACCTGGTGGCTGAGGAATGCCGAACCCTGGGGGCCACCAGCCTGCTCACGAGTTGGGGTGAGGGCAAGGGCTCTCCTCGCTCCTTCTACCTGGCGCACGGGTTCGTTCCCACGGGGAGAATCGTCGACGACGAGACCGAAGCCCGCTGGACGTTCTGAGGTCACCTGCCGAAGTGACGGAGGACCCGGAGTGCCCGCAGCGTGTTCCACCGACTCGGGCGGGAGTCCTCCATGTCGAAGTGGACCTGACCGGGGTGTGACGAGGCGTTCCAACGCCCGTCTACCCTCCGCCGCTTCACCACGACGTCCAGGGCGTCCTCCAGTCGGGGGTCGGCCACGTTGGCGGCCCGGAAGTGCTCAAGGCCGCGCAGGACGTCGAAGTGCCAGCGGCTCGGGTGATGGAGACGAACGAACGAGGGATGAATGACGCCGCCGGTGCGGTGGGATCGGAAGAGCCGGTGGACGAGGAGGAACTCCCGGGCGGCGTCGGCGGTCGCGGCGAGTTCGTCGGCCCGGTGGCCGTAGCCCCGATTGAGGTACCCGTCGATGCCTTCGAGCACGCAGATCGTGGTGTGCATCGAGGAGTGCCGGACGGTCTGCCGATTGGCCTCGCAGTTGAACCCGCCGTCGGACATCCGCGTGCCCAGCAGGAAGTCGACGATGGTGTCGAGGAGACGGGACTCGATCCCGAACCAGGTCGCGAAATCGAGGACCATGCCGTTGATGCAGCCGTCGCTTTGGGGGATGGTCACTGCCGGGTTGAGGCCGCCGTCCTCCGCGATGAGGTCCGTGAGGGCGGCCGTGATGGTCTCGGTGACCGCGGAGGGTGCCGGCGCCATGCACAGGTTCCGCAGGTCGACGAGGGTGTAGTGGGTCGAGGTCCACTTCGGGGCGTAGTAGCCCCGGCCCCAGTGACCATCGTGGTTGCGGGCTGCGAGGAGGCGAGCCCCCCACCCCTCGGTGGCGATGCGAGCCTGGAGGTCGGGGCGGTCGTCGTCGAGAAGGTCGCGATGCGCCTGGTACTGGATCGAGACGTCACCGGCGAGCAGCCAGTCGAGGACAGCGGACATGGTGCGCGAAGGCTACGCCCCCGCCCCGAGACGCTCGGCTTCTCCTTCGGCCCCGAAGTCGCCGTCGACGCCGCCCTCTCCGATCCACTGCTTGGTGGCTTCCGGGTAGTGCTCCCAGAACGTCTCGATGATGTCCTCGAGGGGGAGGTCGGCGTGGTGTCCGCGGTCACCGACGTACTCCATGAACCGCTGACCGTCGTTCGTCATGGGCTGGAACAGGCTGTTGCCGGTGCCGCCCCACTCAAGGGGGTCCACGCCGAACTTCTGACAGAGGGCGGCGTTGAACGCCGGCGTGCACCGGGTCCACTCTCCGTCGATGAGCATCTCGGTCGTCCCGTGGTAGACGAAGATGTCCGTCTCCATCGTGTCGGCCAGCCGCTTCGTCGTCAGGTGGTTGCGCACATCGGCAAACGCCAGCCGGGCCGGGATCCCGACCGCCCGGGCGGTGGCTGCCAGGAGAACCGCCTTGTTGACACACCAACCGCGCCCTTCGCGCAGGACCGACGATGCCCGCATGCCGTCGACGGTGAGCACGAGCCGGTAGGGGTCGTAGAGAACGTCGTCGCGTACGGCGTGGTAGAGGCGGACCGCCTTCTCCCTGGGCGAGTCGGCGTCGCCGACCACTCGGGTGGCGTACTCGATGACGGCCGGGTCGTCCGAGTCGATGTAGACGGTCGGTGAGAGGTACTCGTTCATGCCCGGAGGGTACCGCCTTGGGGCACGGGCCCGGTCGACGGCGACCCGGGCGGTCGAGCTGTGGGTTCTGTCGGTTGACCTTCTACCCTGACCGAGGCAGTGAAAGGCGGATCGTGAAGCGACGAGTGTTCTCCGGCATGCAGCCCACCGGTACCGGTCATATCCACGTCCATCTTGGGAACTACATCGGAGCCTTCCTCAATTGGGTCGGCATGCAGGAGGAGTACGACTGCATCTACTGCGTCGTGGACCTTCACGCCATCACGATGCCCCACGACCCCGAGGAGCTCAGGGCCTCCCGGACCTACCTCGCCAAGGCCTTCTTGGCGGTGGGCGTCGACCCGGCGCGCTCGCTCATCTACCGCCAGGCCGACGTTCCCCAGCACGCCGAGCTCATGTGGATCCTGGGCGCGGACACACCGATGGGTCCCCTGGCCCGGATGACCCAGTACAAGGACAAGTCCGAGAAGGCGGGGGAACGGTTCGGGCTGTTCGCCTACCCGATGCTGCAGGCAGCGGACATCCTCATCCACAAGGCCCACGCCGTCCCCGTCGGCGACGATCAGACCCAGCACCTCGAACTCACCCGCGACATCGCCCAGCGTTTCAACGGTCTCTACGGAGAAACGTTCCCCGTGCCCGAACGGATCACCCCCAAGGTCGGCGCCAGGGTCATGTCGCTGCAGGATCCGACCGCCAAGATGTCGAAGTCGGATCCCGACCAGGGCGCGACCGTCGGCCTGTTCGAGGATCCCGACGTGATCATGCGCAAGTTCAAGAAGGCTGTCACCGACTCCGGGACGGAGATCCGCTTCGACTGGGAAGAGAAGCCGGGGATCTCCAACCTCATCGAAATCCTCTCCGTCTTCACAGGGAAGTCGATCGCGAGCATCGAGTCCGAGTACTCGGGCACCCTCTACGGCCACTTCAAGATGGCCGTCGGCGAGGCCGTGGTTGAAGGCCTGCGACCGGCCCGGGAGCAGTTCGAGTCGCTCGACGATGGATACGTCGAAGACACCCTCACCGAGCATGCCGCCCGGGCTCGTGACATGGCCGAGGCGACGCTGCGCGAGGTCCGACGGGCCGTCGGAATCGCCTGAGCGACTAGACCCCTTCGAGGTAGGGAAGGCTCATGATGGCCACGAGGTTGATCGCGTTCCACGCGCCGTGGGCGAAGAACGCCCGCCCGATTCGCCCATCCCGCTCCCGCAGGCCGCCGAGCAGGAGGGCGAGAAGGAACACCTCGAGCACCGTGAAGGCGGCGATCAGTGCAAACCGGTCGGTTTCGGGATCGAGCCCCGCCACGTGGGCAAGGGCGAAGATGAGGGAGCCGGCCACGACGGTCGCCTTGCCGCCGAGCCTTCGACGGAGTGCTCCGTGGAGGACGCCGCGGTAGGTGAGCTCCTCCATGAGAGGAGCCAGGACGCACACGTTCACGATGGCCGCGACGAGCACCCACGTGGTACTGATCGACGAGAACGCGTCGATGGTCACCTGGCCGGTGTCGGTCAGTTCGAGTGCCTCGGCCAGGGGCCCGAGGACGGTGAGGATGCCGGCGAACGCCAGGATGCCCAGGGCGATCCCCCTCGCGTCCCGGCCCACTATCGGCAGGCCGATGTCCGCTTCCGTGGCCCGGCGGCGCCGGGCGACGAGGACGAGCCCGAAGGCGTTCCCGACCCACTGGCTGGGAAGCAGGATCAGGAACACGGAGACGGCACCGAAATCTGTGACGAACAGCGAGGCGATGCCCGGAACGAACAGGCTGCACAGGAGCACGATCGCCACGTCGGAGCCCCTGAACGGCGACTCCGCGGGTTCGGGGGGAGTCTGAGTGGCACCGGAACCGGGAAGCATGGAGGGTGGTACCGTAGCCGTCCCTCGGACCGATGGCGGATCGCCCGGCCGACGAGGCGACCAAAGAGGACGGGATGACTTACGGGCAGGCTTCCAGTGGTGACGTCGACCGAGTCCTCGTGGTCGACTTCGGGGCCCAGTACGCCCAGTTGATCGCCCGCCGGGTTCGAGAAGCCCACGTCTTCAGCGAGATCGTCGCCAGGGACGTCACCGCCGACGAGGTGCGGTCCCGCGAGCCCGTCGGCATCATCCTGTCGGGGGGTCCAGCGTCGGTGTACGCAGAGGGTGCCTACACGATCGATCCGGAGATCCTCGAGCTCGGAATCCCCGTGCTCGGGATCTGCTACGGCCATCAGCTCCTGGCCACGTCGCTCGGCGGGAAGGTGGCCAACACCGGTGCGGCCGAGTTCGGGAAGACCTCGATGGAGGTGGAGGCGGGCGACTCGGTCCTCTTCCGGGACCTCCCCACGGACCAGACGGTGTGGATGAGTCACCGCGACTCGGTGGTGGAGGTCCCCCCGGGGTTCCGGCCGGTGGCCACCACTCCCGGGTCGCTGGTGGCGGCCATGGAGGACCGGGATCGCGGCTTCTACGGCGTCCAGTTCCATCCGGAGGTTGTCCACACCCCTCGCGGGGACGAGATGCTCCGGCACTTCCTCACCGATGCCTGTGGCGCCCTCCCCACCTGGACCCACCTCAACATCATCGAGCACTCGGTCGACGCCATCCGGGCGCAGGTGGGCGCGGAGGGCGTCATCTGTGGGCTGTCCGGCGGAGTCGACAGCTCGGTGGCAGCCGCCATCGTGCAACGGGCCGTCGGCGAGCAACTCACCTGCATCTTCGTCGACCACGGACTCCTCCGGCAGGGTGAGGCCGAGCAGGTCGTTGAGACGTTCCGCCGGCACTTCCGGGTGAACCTCATCCACGTCAAGGCCGAGGACCGGTTCCTCGAGAAGCTCGACGGTGTGACCGACCCCGAGGCCAAGCGGATGGCGATCGGCGAGACGTTCATCCGGGTGTTCGAGGAGGAGGCGGCCAAGCTGAGCGATGCCCGATTCCTGGTCCAGGGAACCCTCTATCCGGACGTCATCGAGTCCGGCTCGAAGGATGCCGCCAAGATCAAGTCCCACCACAACGTGGGCGGGCTCCCCGACGACATGCACTTCGAACTCGTCGAACCGTTGCGGGATCTCTTCAAGGACGAGGTCAGGGCGGTCGGTGCCGAACTCGGGCTCCCCGAGGACATCGTGTGGCGGCAACCGTTCCCCGGTCCGGGGCTGGCCGTCCGCATCATCGGTGCGGTCGACCGCGAGCGCCTCGGGATCCTGCGGGCGGCCGACGCCATCATCCTCGAGGAAGTCAAGCGGGCCGGCCTCTACCGCGACCTGTGGCAGTCGTTCGGTGTTCTGCCCGCCATCAAGAGCGTGGGCGTCCAGGGGGACTTCCGGACCTACGCCTATCCGCTCATCCTGCGGGCCGTCACCAGTGAGGACGCCATGACCGCTGACTGGGCCCGGCTCCCATACGAGTTGCTCGAACGGATCAGCAGCCGCGTGATCAACGAGGTGGAGGGCATCAATCGTGTCGCCTACGACATCAGCTCCAAGCCCCCGTCGACGATCGAGTGGGAGTAGCCGCCACCGCCTGACGGCCGACCGGCCGGCGGCCGAGAAAACCGCCCGTGCCGGGGAGTTTTTCCTCAAGGTGGGGCCGTCTTCTCCCGACAACACCGGAGGGTGCTTCCCGGAGGTTCCATGACGCCGATGGACGATCCGCAACTCGCGGAGGTGTTCGCCGAAGAGATCAGAGAACGGGCCGACAGGCTCGTTCGCCACGCGCGCGCGTGGGCTCGTGGCGATTGGCAGGATGAGACAGCCGAGGAGGCGCAGCGGGACGCCCACACGATCAAGGGCAATGCGGCATTCGTGGGGGACGCCGGGCTCACCGAAGCGGCCAGCCTCCTGGAGCAGATGTGGACCCAGATCAGGTCCGGGGCCCGCGTCTTCGATGATTCGGTGGCATCTGCCCTCGTGGCTGCGTCTGGGGCCATCCTGGCGGCGGCGGTGTCGGGAGCCCGGGAGGCCGGGAGCCTTGCCGCGATCTGTCGGATGCTCGGGGCCGAGAACCCGTTCATCGTCCACGAACTCACCGGCGAGGAGGAGACGTTCTACGCGCTGGCCAGGGACCTCCCGGACTTGGGCGGCCTGGTCGTGGATGAGGCTCCACACTTCCTCGACGAGATCTCTCCGATCGACTCGGCGCGGTTCGGGCGGCTCGTGGATGTCATCGCCCAGCAGCGGCTCGACACGGAGGCGCTCATCGAAGCGCTCCAGGACTCCCTCCAACTGCGGGCAGAAGGAGAGTGGCGGGCCGCCACCGACAACCTCCTCGACTCCGTGCGGGGCTTGTTCGAAGAGGCGGCCGCCCTCACCCTGCATCCGGCGAGCCAGATCACCTCCACCCTCGGCCAACTCGTCCGCTACATCTCTCGTCGGTCGGGCAAGGACGTCGTCCTCGAGGTCATTGGCGGGGAGATCCTGGCCGACCGGTACATCCTCGATGTCCTCCGGGAGCCGATTCGACACCTCGTCGTCAACGCCGTGGAACACGGGATCGAGCGGCCGGCCCAGCGTCTCGCCTCCGCCAAGCAGCGCGCGGGCCGGGTGACGGTGTCGTTCGCCGACGAGGACGACGTCCTGTCCGTGTGGGTCACGGACGACGGGCGGGGCATCGGATGGGCCTCGGTGGCGGAGCGGGTCGGCAGCCGCGGCCTCCAACTCCCGGATCTCGACCGGGACTCCCTCACCGAAGCCTTGTTCAGCCCGGCCTTCACCACCCTCGAGGTGCCCACGCAGTTCTCCGGGGACGGCTCCGGCCTCGGGTTGGTCTCACGCACGGTGTCGGCGCTGGCCGGTGCTGTTCAGGTCTCGAGCTCGCCATCGGAGGGGACGACGGTCCTCATCCGGGTTCCCCGCCTGCGCTCGATGCAGCGATTCCAGGTCATCACCTCCGAGGGTCAGCGCTGGGGCATCCCGGCGGCGTGCGTCGTCGACGTCCTCGAGACGGGTCCCGACGACGTGGTCGAGTGGAACGACCATCCGGCCCTGCGCCACGGGCGTGTCCACATCCCGTACGCCACCCTCGGGAATGTCCTCGGTGAGGCCGACGCCGGCTACGCCACCCACGCCCTCGTCGTGGCCACGTTGGGAACCACCTTCGCCATCGGTGTGTCCGGTGCTCCCCGCCGGGTCGCCGGACTGGCCAAGCAGCTCGGTCCTTCGCTGGTGGGGGTGGACCTGCTTTCTGGAGCTGCATTGCTCGGGGGAGGCGATGTCGTGGCCATGCTCGATGCGGGCGCCGTCGGACGGGCGATTCGTGGCCGCCGCACGGGAGGGGGAACCCGACCCGAGATCCTGGTGGTCGACGACTCCCGAGCCGCCCGCCAACTCCTCGCTGCCAGCCTCACCTCGGCCGGGTTCCGGGTCGCTCCGTTCGCCGGTGGCTTGGAGCTCCTCAACCGACCCGAGATGTGGAGGGCGGACCTCATCATCACGGACATCCAGATGCCCGACTACGACGGCCTTCGCCTCATCGGGGACCTCCGGGCCCGGGGTGTCACGACCCCGATCGTCGTCCTTTCGGGTGTTGCATCCAGCACGGACCTGGAACAGGCACTCGAGTACGGGGCAGATCTCGTCTTCGAGAAGGCCGACCTGCGGCAAGGAGCGTTCGTGGCCGCCGTGTGGGAACTTGTCAAGAAACGAGCGCAAACGACCGAAACCCAGCCAAAGGAGGCACCGTGACCTCGTGGTTGGAGCTGTTGCCGGACAGCGGGATGGTCCCGTACTCGATCGCGCTCATGGCACTCCTCACCGCGGTCGGGGCGGTGGCGTGGGCCATCCGACAGCGCACCGTGGCCGTTCGCACCTACCACGGGGCCAACCGACTGAAGAATGAGTTCGTGTCGATGGTCTCCCATGAGCTTCGGACCCCGCTCACGTCCATCGCCGGGTTCGCCGAAGCGCTGCGCGACCGGGATGACGAGCTCGTCGCCGGTGAACGCGAGGAGTTCCTCACGATCATCTGTCGAGAGGCCGAGCACCTGTCGACCCTGGTGGAGGACATCCTGGTGGTGCCCCGGATCGAGGCCGGTCGTCTCGACCTCTCGTCCCGGGTGATGGACGTGTCCGAGGTCGTTGCCGAGCTCGTGCCGGCGGTGTTCCCCCCGGGCCACCGGCTCGACATCCAGGTGTCGGTACCGAAGGGCGTGAAGGTCTATGCCGACCCCAAGCGCGTGGGACAGATCATCCGCAACCTGCTGGCCAATGCCCGAAACCACGGTGGGCAGAGCATCGCGGTCGAAGGCACCTACATCGGCACCCACTATCAACTCACGGTGTCCGACAACGGGCCGGGTGTGCCCGCCGACCGCCGGACCGCCATCTTCGAGCCGTTCGAGCAGGGGTCCACCGGGGACTCGCGCCAGCACTCCGGCATGGGCCTGGGGCTTCCCATCGCCCGCCGGCTCGCACAGCACATGGGTGGTGAACTCTGGTACGAGTCCCGCTTCCCGACCGGTTCCAGGTTCTGTGTCAGCTTCCCACTGTCCCAGACCCACGTCGGGGCGATGAACAAGGCCATGGTGGCCTCGGCCGTCGACACGAGCGGGCTTTCCTGGGGGTAGGGGCGGCCCCGACTCCGGCGTCCCCCGGACGGCTGCTTACACACCTGTGATTCACGTCGGGGGTGGTGGCTACCATCGCTGGCGATGGACACCCTCTTCCCGGCACCCGCCGTCGATCCGTCCGAGTCCCCGCTGCTCGGCGCATTGAACCCATCGCAACGGGAAGCGGTGGCTGCCACCGAGGGGCCCGTCCTCGTGGTGGCCGGCGCCGGCTCGGGCAAGACGCGCGTCCTCACCTACCGGGTCGCCCATCTCATCCGTGACCTCGGGGTGGCGCCATCGTCGATCCTTGCCATCACGTTCACGAACAAGGCCGCCAACGAGATGAAGGAGCGGGTCGGGCGGCTCGTGGGCGAGACCGTGCGCACGATGTGGGTCTCCACGTTCCATTCGGCGTGCGTTCGGATCCTCCGGAGGGAGGCCCACCGGTTCGGCTACCGGTCCGGGTTCACCATCTACGACGCCCAGGACTCCCTGCGGCTCATCACCCAATGCGTGTCGGACCTCGACCTCGACGCCAAGAAGTTCCCGCCTCGGACCATCCGGGCCTCGATTTCGAACGCCAAGAACGAACTCATCGACTTCGAGTCGTTCAAGGCGTCGGGTTCGGGCTACTTCCACGACCACGTCGCCGATGTCTACCGGGTGTACCAGCAGCGGCTCGTCGAGGCGTCCGCGATGGACTTCGACGACCTGCTCATGGTGACCGTCGAGCTTCTCACCGCATTCCCAGAGGTGCTCGAGCACTACCAGCGCCGGTTCACGTACATCCACGTCGACGAGTACCAGGACACGAACCACGCCCAGTATCAACTCGTCAGGTTGCTCGCCGGCCTTCACCACAACCTCTGCGTGGTCGGCGATTCGGACCAGTCGATCTACGCCTTCCGGGGTGCCGACATCCGCAACATCCTCTCATTCGAGGATGACTACCCCGACGCCAAGGTCGTCACCCTCGAGCAGAACTACCGATCGACCCAGACGATCCTCGAGGCCGCCAACGCCGTCATCGCCCTCAACAGCGAGCGAAGGCCCAAGAACCTGTGGACCGATCGCGGAGACGGGGCCCCCATCGTGCACTTCCAAGCCGAGGACGAACACGACGAGGCGTCCTTCGTCGTCGACCGCGTGCGGGCGCTCGTCGCCCAGGGCCGGTCCATGAGCGACATCGCCGTCTTCTATCGAACCAACGCCCAGAGTCGGGTGATGGAGGACGTCTTCATGAAGGCCGGCATCCCGTACAAGGTCATCGGTGGAGTGAAGTTCTACGAGCGCCGGGAAGTGCGGGACGCCCTCGCCTACCTCCGGGTGGTCGTCAACCCGGACGATCAACTCTCCCTCAAACGCATCGTCAACGTTCCCAAGCGCTCGATCGGACAGACCACCGTTGCCCACCTCGACCGGTTCGCCCAGGCGTCGAACATCTCGTTCCTGGAAGCCCTCGAGCGAGCCGGCGACGTGGAGCAGCTCACGAGCCGGGCGCGGCGGGCGATCGCCGACTTCCTGGCCGTGTTGGGCCTCGTGCGCGACAGGGCGCGGGCCGGTGGTCCCAAGGCGGCGATGGTCGCCGTCCTTGACGACACCGGGTTCCTCGCCGAGGTGGAGGGCGACGGCACGATCGAAGCGCTCGGGCGGGTCGAGAACCTCAAGGAACTGGCGGGCGTGCTCGAGGAGTACGAGGAGTCGATGGCCGGCGGGCTCGTCGATGACGCCGAGTGGGACGACATGGGGGGGCTCGACAAGCTGGGGCACTTCCTCGAAACGGTCAGCCTCGTCGCCGAGACCGATGAGTTGGAGGCCGACGCGGGATTCGTCACGCTCATGACGATCCACAATGCCAAGGGCCTCGAGTACCCGGCCGTGTTCATCGTTGGGTTGGAGGACGGGGTGTTCCCCCACTCGCGATCCATGGGCGATCCGAAGGAACTCGAGGAGGAGCGACGACTGTGCTACGTGGGGGTGACGCGGGCCGAGGAGCACCTGTTCCTGACGAGCGCCACCCGCCGGCTCATCTTCGGCGGCACCAACTACAACCCGCCGAGCCGGTTCCTCGCCGAGATCCCACCCGACCGGGTCGAGTCGGCGGCACCCCGTCGACGGCTCCCGACGGCGGCGGCCGCCCGCCGGTCCTCGTCCGCATCTTTCACCCCGTTCCGACAGACGGTGACCGGCGACGAACGACGGGCGACGGCCAGCGTCTCGTTCGTGGCGGGGGACCAGGTCATGCACGAGCGATGGGGCGCCGGCGTGATCAGGGAGGTGACGGGATCCGGCGACCGGGCGGAGGCCCTCGTGCTGTTCGAGAACGCCGGCCAGAAGCGGCTGCTCCTGGCCTATGCGCCACTCACGCTCGAGTTCTGAGGCTGCGCCGCCAAGGGCCAGGGCTAACCTCTGTGCCCGATGCCGCGCCGAATCCTCATTGCCAAGCCGGGCCTCGACGGACATGACCGCGGGGCCAAGGTCGTGGCCCGGGCCCTGCGGGATGCGGGGAACGAGGTGATCTACACCGGACTCCACATGACGCCGGCCAGGATCGCCGAGGCCGCCCTCCAGGAAGACGTGCAGGGGGTCGGGCTCTCCGTGCTCTCAGGTGCGCACACCACGCTGTTCCCCCGGGTCGTCAAGGAGTTGGCTGCCCGTGACCTCGGCGATGTGGTCGTGTTCGGAGGTGGGATCATCCCCGAGGCCGACATCCCGGGCCTCCTCGAACTGGGCCTGTCAGCAGTGTTCACCCCCGGCACCTCGCTGGCCGACATCACCGCCTGGGTCGACGCGAACGTGCCCGAGCAATAGATCACTCGCTACGCAGCCGGAGGCTGAAACGATGAAGATCCACGAGTACCAGGCGAAGCAGCTCATGGCTGCCCGCGGTATCCCCGTCCCCGAAGGACGGGTCGCCACGACGGTGGAGGATGCGGTGGCCGCCGTCCGACCGCTCGTCGAAGCCAGCGGCAACCAGGTGGTGGTGGTCAAGAGCCAGATTCACGCCGGAGGGCGGGGGAAGGGGCGGTTCAAGGAGTTCCCCGACCTCGGGGGCGTCAACGTCGTCCTCGACGGCGTCGACGGCGGCATCAAGGCCGCCGAGTCGAAGGTTCGGGACCTTGCCTCCAGGATGCTCCGCTCGACCCTTGTCACCGTGCAGACAGGCCCGGAGGGCAAGCAGGTGAATCGCCTCTACGTGGAGCAGGGGATCGATATCGAGCGCGAGTTGTATCTCTCCGTGGTGTTGGACCGCTCGGTGAGCCGTCTCGTCCTCATGGCCTCCACCGAGGGCGGCACCGAGATCGAGGTCGTCGCCGAAGAGACACCAGAACTGATCC
>JBFKVA010000046.1:0-17809 GCA_041635475.1 Acidimicrobiia bacterium
CTCAACGCCCGGCCGCAGCCGCCGGGCCGGGCGGCACAGGCACTGCCACGATCCGTCCCCGCGGGCATCGAGGACGAGCAGTTCGACCGATCCGCCGGTGTCCACCCGCCTTCCGGTGAGCCTCGCCCGGCGCACCCTTGACTCGTTCACCACCAGCAGGTCCCCGGGTTGGAGGAGCTGGGGAAGCTCCGAGAACAGGTGGTCGGTGAGGTCCCGGGTGTCGAGGAGTCGGGCGGCGTCCCGCGGCTCGACGGCCGCCTGGGCGATCGCCGACGGGGGCAGGTCGTACTCGAACTGTTCCCGCCTGAGTGTTGGGTCGATCCCGCTCACGACGTGCAATGGTGGCACAGCGCCCGAGGGGACGGGCCGCGGCTCAGAGTTCGAGTGATCCCTGGGGTGCCGCGGGCAGCTCGATCCCCAGATGCAGGTAGGCGTTGGTGGTGGCCACCCGTCCCCGGGCTGTGCGCTGAATGAGGCCCGACTGGAGGAGGAACGGTTCGTAGGCAGCCTCGACGGTCTCCGGTTCCTCCCCCACGGACACCGCCAGCGTCGCCAGGCCGACCGGGCCTCCCCCGAACTTGCTCACGATGGCCGACAGGATGGCGCGGTCAACCGGGTCAAGGCCGAGTTCGTCCACCTGGAACACCGCCAGGGCGGCGTCGGCGGTGGTGAGGTCGAGGGCGCCGTCGGCGCGGGCCACCGCGAAGTCGCGGACCCGGGCCAGGAGGCGGTTGGCGATCCTGGGCGTACCCCGGCTGCGGCCGGCGATGAGATCGGCAGCGTCGGCGGCAACCGCCAAGCCGAGGATCCCGGCAGACCGCCGGACGATGGTGGACAGGTCGGCCGCGTCGTAGTAGTCGAGTCGGTCGACGATCCCAAAGCGGTCCCGGAGCGGAGCCGAGACCATGCCCTTGCGGGTGGTGGCGGCCACAAGCGTGAAGCGCGGCAGGGTGAGGCGTATCGTCTGGGCTGCCGGGCCTTTGCCGATGACCACGTCGAGTTGGAAGTCCTCCATCGCCGGGTAGAGAACCTCCTCGACGCTGCGTGACAACCGGTGGACCTCGTCGATGAAGAACACGTCCCCTTCGTCGAGGTTGGAGAGGATGGCGGCGAGGTCACCAGGCCGTTCCAGGGCGGGACCGGTCGTTGCCCGGATGCGGGCACCCATCTCGTTGGCGATGATGGTGGCCAGGGTGGTCTTGCCCAGCCCCGGCGGGCCCGAGAGCAGCACATGGTCGAGTGGGGTGCCGAGGGTCTTGGAGGCATCGAGGCTGATACCGATCCGCTCTTTGAGGTCGGCCTGGCCGACGAACTCGCCCAGGGTCTGGGGGCGAAGCGTGCTTTCGAGCACGTCGCCCTCCGTGGGGTCACCGGTGACCAGCCGGTCGTCCCTCATTGCATCCGCCTCCGCCCCAGTACCCGCAGGGCGTCTCGCAGCTGTTCTTCGACGGTGAGGTCGGCACCGACGTCGGCGAGGACCTCGGTGATCTCGGCCGGTTGGTAGCCGAGGCCCTCGAGGGCTTCCCGCACCTGGCCGCGGGCAACCCCCGATCCGACGACGGCCACATCCGACGTGGCGAAGCGGGGTTTGAGTTCCAGGATGAGCTTCTGGGCGGTTCGACGCCCGATCCCCGGGACCGACGAGAGCGCCCCGACGTCCTCCCCCAGGAGGGCTTCGACGAGCTGGTCCGGCGTGAGGGTCGCCACCATGGCCAGCGCCACCTTGGGCCCCACCCCGGAGGCCGACAGGAGGAGGGTGAACGTGTCCAGCTCGCGCTCGGTGGGGAACCCGAACAGCGACAACTGGTCCTCGCGCACGTGGAGGTGGGTGTGAAGCACGACCTCGTCACCGAGGCCGGGGAGGTCGGCGATGGTCCTGGGAGTGACGGCCAGCGTGTACCCGACACCGGCGACGTCGATGACCACGGCGTCGGATCGTCGGGCGACGAGCGCACCGCGCAGCCTCCCGATCATGCGCCGACCACCGCCCCCTCGGCCGCGGCCTCGATGCGCGACTGCTGGGCGTAGCAGAGGGCGACTGCCAGGGCATCGGCCACGTCCGACGGCGTGGGCGTCTCGGCCAGCGCCAGGCGGCGCACGACCATGGCCGCCACTTGGTCCTTGCCGGCCGACCCGTCACCGGCGACGGCCAGCTTCACCGCCGTCGGGGTGTACTCGCGGACCGGTATCCCGCCGCCGGCGGCTGCCAGCATGGCGACGCCCGAGGCTCGGGCGACGCTCATGGCGTTCGTGAGGTTCTTCTTGATGAACACCCGTTCGAGGGCCATGACGGCCGGCTCGTACTCGGCGATGAGGTCCGCCAGGTCGTCGTGAAGCTCGGCGAGGCGCTCGGGCATCGGGCGCTTGGGATCGGTGCGTACCACCCCACCCGCCACCACCCTCGGCGTGCCCCGCCCCACGTCGAGCACGGCGTAGCCGGTGCGGGTGAGACCCGGGTCGATTCCCAAGACGAACATATGTTCTATCTTAGCGTCAAGGGACGAGCGTCAAGCGTCAAGAGTCGAGAGACAAGAGAACAAGAGACGAGCGTCAAGCGACAAGGGACAAGGCTAGGCGTCGAGGGATTCCATGATCTCGTCGGAGATGTCGAAGTTGGCGTAGACATCCTGGATGTCGTCGACGTCCTCGAGGGCGTCGATGAGGCGTAGGACCCTGGGGGCCGTCTCGGCGTCGACCGGGACGCTCACGTTCGGGAGTTGGGTGACGTCGGCTTGCTGGGCCGTGAGTCCGGCGGCCTCGATGGCGGCCAACACGGTCGCGAAGTCCGTCGGTGCGGTGATGATCTCGAAGGTGCCTTCGCCGGCGTCGCGAACGTCCTCGGCTCCCGCCTCGATGGCGGCGGTGATGACGTCGTCCTCGTCGCCTTCGACGACGAGATACCCCTTCTGCTCGAAGAGATACGACACCGAGCCGGGCTCGCCGAGGTTGCCCCCGTTGCGCGTGAAGGTCATGCGCACGTCCGAACTGGCCCGGTTGCGGTTGTCGGTGAGGATCTTGACGAGCACGGCGACGCCCCCGGGCCCGTACCCCTCGTAGAAGAACTCGTCGTAGATGACGGCCTCGTCACCTTCCCCGGTCCCCCGCTTGATGGCGCGGTCGATGTTGTCGTTGGGCATGGAACTGGCCTTGGCCTTGGCCACGGCCGTGGCCAGCGTCGGGTTCATTGCGAGGTCGCCGCCTCCGACGCGGGCTGCGGCTTCGATCCCCTTGGCGAGCTTGGCGAACAGCTTGCCCCGGGCCGCGTCCTGTCGTCCCTTGCGGTGTTTTATGTTGGCCCATTTGGAGTGACCGGCCATCAGCTCTCGCCCCCGATCATGCCGAGGAACAGTCCGTGGATCCGCTCGTCGCTGGTGAGTTCCGGGTGGAACGAGCTGGCGAGGATGTTGTCCTGCCTGACCATCACCGGGTGGTCACCCCACCGGGCGAGCACGTCCACCCGGGGGCCGGTGTGGTCGATCCAGGGGGCCCGGATGAACACGGCATGGAACGGCCCCATCAGGCCGGCCACCTCGATGTCCGCTTCGAACGACTCGTTCTGTCGCCCCCAGGCGTTGCGGCGGACGGTGGCATCGAGCACGTCGAGTTGGGGCTGGGGGCGTCCGTCGACCCCACCGGCGAGGAGGATCATCCCCGCGCACGTCCCGAAGGTGGGGAGGCCGGAGCGGATGTGCTTGCGCAGCGGGTCGATGAGGTCGTAGAGGGTCGCCAGACGGCCGATCGTGGTGGACTCGCCCCCGGGGATGACGAGGCCGTCGAGTCCCTCCAGCTCGCCGGGGCGCCGGACGTCGATGACGTCCGACCCCAGTGATTCAAGGGCGGCTCGGTGTTCACGGACGTCACCCTGGAGGGCGAGGATGCCAATCCGCATCGGGCTACCAGCCGCGCTCGGCGAGTCTCTCGTGGTCGGCGAGTTCGTCCATCTCGATGCCCACCATCGGCTGCCCGAGGTTCCTCGACACCTTGGCGACGATCGACGGGTCCTGGAAGTAGGTGGTGGCCTCGACGATGGCCTTGGCCCGCCGCTCGGGGTCGCCCGACTTGAAGATCCCGGACCCCACGAACACCCCTTCCACGCCCAACTGCATCATGAGGGCGGCGTCGGCGGGGGTGGCGATCCCCCCGGCAGCGAAGTTGACGACCGGGAGCTTGCCGGTGGCGGCGATCTCCCGGACGAGCGCGTACGGCGCGCCGAGGTCGCGGGCCGCCGACATGAGCTGCTCCTCCCCCAGCACCTGGAGGCGACGCATCTCGTTGGTGATCGTGCGCATGTGCCGGACGGCTTCCACGACGTTGCCGGTCCCCGCCTCGCCCTTGGTGCGGATCATGGCCGCCCCCTCCCCGATCCGGCGGAGGGCTTCGCCGAGGTTGCGGGCGCCGCACACGAACGGGGTGGTGAACTGCCACTTGTCGATGTGGTGCTCCTCGTCGGCCGGGGTCAGGACCTCGGACTCGTCGATGTAGTCGACGCCCAGTGCCTGGAGGACCTGGGCCTCCGCGAAATGGCCGATCCGGGCCTTGGCCATGACGGGAATGGTGACGGCCTCCTGGATCCCGAGGATCATCTCCGGGTCGGACATGCGGGCAACGCCGCCGTCCTTGCGGATGTCGGCGGGGACCCGTTCGAGGGCCATGACGGCAACCGCCCCCGACTCCTCGGCGATCTTGGCCTGGTCGGGGGTCACGACGTCCATGATGACGCCGCCCTTGAGCATCTCAGCCAACCCGCGTTTGACGAGGTCGGTACCTCGTTCGATGTTCTCCATGGGCTCTCCGATCAGCGGTGTCGGGACATGGCGATTGTAGGGAGGCGGCTCGGGGTACGAGGCGGTGAGGCCGGTCAGTCCCCCATGGCACGGCGATACGTTGCCAGGTAGGCCGCGGCCACCTCGTCGAGCGAGTACCGGGCGGCGTGCGCCCGTCCCCGCCGGGCGAGGTCGACCCGGCCTTGCGCGTCCCCGAGAAGCGTGATGAGGGTCCGGGCCAGCGCTTCGGCGTCACCGGCCGGCGTCAGGGCGACCCCAGCCCCGCCGACGTCGGCGAACGCAGGGAGGTCGCTGCATACCACGGCGCACCCGGCGGCCATCCCCTCGGCCACGATGATCCCGAAGCTCTCACCGCCGAGGTTGGGGGCACACAGGATCGCCGAGTCCCCGAGGATCCGGGCCTTCTCCCGGTCGTCGACACCGGTCAGGAAGCGGACACCGGGGACGGGACTCCGGGCGGCCCCGACGACGGTGAGCGTCGCTTCGGGGACGGCCGCCTGCACCCGATCCCAGGCGGCCAGGAGCACCCCCAGTCCCTTGCGGGGCTCGTCGCGTCCCACGAACACGACGCCGGAGCGGGCCGGCTGGCTCGACACCTCATGCGGGACGACGACACCGTTGGGGATGATCGTGGCCTCCAACCCGAGGAGCCGCGGCCCCCTGGCCGCGGTGGTCGAGACCGCTGTGAGGACGGCCTCGCCCAGTCTCCGGCGTCCGATCGGGGCCAGGCCCCGGTAGAGCGCGGCCACCACCGGGGGCACGGCGGCGTGGAACGTGGCCACCACGGGCGAGCCACAGCCGAGGGCGCCCCACGAGGTGGCGGGGACGAACGGCTCATGGACATGGACGACGTCGCATCCGACGAGCCGCCGCCGCACGGTTCGCGCCGAGTCCCACCCAAGGGCGACCGGCGCCACACTGCGGTTGATCCGGAACCGCCGGACCTTCATGAGTCCTTCCGTACCGGGACCGACGACGTCCACCCGGTGCCCGAGGTGTTCGAACCGTGCCGCCAAGCCCGTGACCTGGGCTTGCACACCTCCCCGGGCCGCAAGGTCGTACGGACAGACGAGGCCGATCCTCATCCCCGGTACCCCGGGTCGCTCGGCCAGTTCGGTTGGAGGAGGTGCCACTGGACGGGGTCGAGCCGGATGAGCGCTTCCAGTTCTCGGGCCATGGCCTGGACGCCCCGTCGGATGCGGTCGGTTCTCTCCCCGTCGGCGGGAATGACAAGCGGCGGTCGGAACACGAGTCGGTGCCCGGCGGCCGTCGCGAAGCACGCAACCGGCAGGATCGGAGCGCCCGTCGAGAGGCCGATGGCGACCGGCCCGGTCGGGAGCCGGGTGGTCTCTCCGAAGAACTCCGCGTCCACGCCGGACCCGGTGACGTCGCGGTCGGCCAGGAGCGCGACCCCGGCTCCCTCCTCGAGGCCGCGCAACAGGCGCTGCATCATCGACCGGCTGCCGTCGGCGAGCACGATCTCGATTCCGATGGTCGCCCGCGTGCGGGTGAACCACTCGGTGATGCCCGCATCCGGCAGATCCTCGGCGACTGCGATCACCCGCATCCCCCGTGACCATGGGAGGATCGCCGCGTACTCCCAGTTGCCGACGTGGGGAAGGGCGTAGATGGCACCGTTCCCGCCGGCGTGGGCCGCATCGAAGTGCTCCAGGCCCTCCACGGTCAACCGGGACCTGATGCCGGCCAGCCGGCTGGGCGCGAGCCACAAGGTCTCGGCCCAGTACTCGCCGTAGGAGGCCAGGACATCCGAACCGCGCTCGGGCGCCAGGCCGAGGCGGGCGAGATGCCGAGGAACGACCGCCCTTCCCATGCCGCGCCGCCACGCCAGACGCCCGGCGGCCCGCCCACACCGTCGGGCGAACCCGTACGTCATGAGGCGCACCACCCGGGAGGCGGCCCGGAGCAGGCGCACCCGGCTCACGGCCCCAGTCGTTTCCAGATGACCACGAATCGTTGGATGACGGTGATCCAGATGACCACGGCGAGGCCGGGGAGCACCCAGGACAGGTTGCCGAGGATGAGCCCGGCCGACAGGACGATGACCCTCTCGCCCCGCCCGACGAGCCCGCCCCGCCCGTCGGCGCCAACGGCTTCCGCCTTGGCCCGCAGGTACGACGTGAGGAGCGCTCCTCCCAGTGACACGACACAGACGAGCACGAGCGTGGGTTGGTCGACCAGGAACGCTGCCAGCCCGCCCCACAGGGAGATTTCGCCGAGCCGGTCGGCCACCGAGTCGACCAGGGCTCCCCGGCGGGAGCTCGTGCCGGTGAGCCGGGCCACGGTCCCGTCGAGCCCGTCGAGGGCCGAACCGGCCAAGAAGACCCAACCCCCGGCCACGGCGTGTCCGTTCCCGACGAGGAAGGCCGCACACACGCACATCGCCAGCCCGGACAGCGTCAGGGCTATCGGGGTGATTCGCAGTGAGGCAAGGACTTTCCCCAGTGGATCGAGAAAGCGTTCGATCCGACCGCGCACATATGTCTCGATCACACCGCGACGGTACCAAACCTCGGGGCGCCGCCTCGGCGCCGGGGGCGTTCGCGTCATCGCGTAGACTGGCTCGACCGATGACGGACGGGGAGCGGCGCGCCCCCGGCAGAAGTACCTGACGACTCGAGGACCCAATCATGAGCGATGCCACCCTCAATCTCGGCGACCAGGAGATCCGGCTGCCGACGGTAGTGGGCACCATGGGTGAGCGGGCGGTGGACATCTCGTCGCTCCGCGCCGAGACGGGGGTCACGACGTTCGACCGCGGCTTCGCCAACACCGCCGAGGCTCAGAGCTCCATCACGTTCATCGACGGCGAGGCCGGGATCCTGCGCCACCGCGGCTACTCGATCGAGGACCTGGCCACCCATTCGTCGTTCCTGGAGGTTGCCTACCTCCTCATCCGGGGGAATCTGCCGACCGTGACCGAACTGGCGGAGTTCGAGTCGGCGATCCACGAGAACGCCTCCCTCCCCGAGGACCTCAAGCACCTCTTCGATGCGTTCCCCCACGAGGCGCACCCGATGGCCGTGCTCTCGAGCGGCATCTCGACGTTCGGTGCCTACTACCCCACCGCCGCCAACCCGCTGGACCCGGCCGCCGTGGAACGGGCGACCCAACTGCTCCTCGCCAAGATGCCGACGATGGTCGCCTGGTCGTACAAGTACCGGGAACGGCGCCCCTACATCTACCCCCGCTACGACCTTGACTACTCCGCCAACTTCCTCCACATGGTGTTCAGCCGGCCCAACCGCCACATCGAGGTGTCGCCCCAGGTGCAGAGGGCGATGAACATGCTGCTCGTCCTCCACGCCGACCACGAGCAGAACTGCTCGGCGTCGACGGTGCGGATCGTGGGCTCGTCGTACGCCTCGATCTTCGCGTCGATCTCGGCCGGGATCCACGCCCTGTCGGGCCCACTCCACGGGGGCGCCAACCAGGCCGTCCTCGAGATGTTGCAGGCCATGTCCGACGCGGGGGGCGACGTCAGCACCTGGATCGAACGGGCCAAGGACAAGGACGATCCGTTCCGCCTCATGGGGTTCGGTCACCGCGTGTACAAGAACTTCGATCCGCGTTCACGCATCATCAAGGGTGCGGTCGACGACGTGCTCGGGATCCTCGGCAAGGAGGATCCCCTCCTGCGGTTGGCCGGGGAACTGGAGGAGGCGGCGATCGCCGACGAGTACTTCGCGGAGCGCAAGCTGTTCCCCAACGTCGACTTCTACTCCGGCATCATCTACCGGGCCATGGGGTTCTCGGTCGACATGTTCACGTCGCTCTTCGCCCTGGGCCGCATGCCCGGGTGGATCGCCCAATGGCGGGAGATGCACGCCGACCCGGCGTCCCGCATCGGACGTCCCCGGCAGGTCTACATCGGTGAGACGAGCCGTACGTTCGTTCCGATCGACGAGCGGTAGGAAGAGGACGAAGGACGACGGACGAAGGACGAAGCACCTTCTCGTACCTCGTACCTCTCTCAAAGCTCCTCGACGAAGGGCTCCCCTCGGACCTCCCCGGTCACCGCGTCCACGAACACGAGCGCTCGCTTCGACGGGGGTTCGTCGGCGTCGTAGAGGATCACGTTCCACTCGGGGCGGGCCCGGGGACCGCGGAAGCGCACCGCGGCCGAGGCGTGTCCCACCGGGAAGCCGAGCGCCCGCCCGGCGGTCACGAGCGCCTCGGCCTCCCTCACCTTCAGGCTCCAGGCGGAGGCAGCATGGACCGCGGCCAGGACCGCCAGGAGTCCCGCCACCCACCACATGCCCGCGCCCAGGCCGGCCATCCCTCCGACGACAGTCATCGCCACCCCGACCACGTAGACCTTGGCCGCGGTGGCCCGGCGCGCCGGGTCCGGGACCGTGAACTCGGTGACGAGGTTGGCGTCGAGCTCATCGGGGAGTCGCTGCGCGTCGGCCACGTCCCTGGGGATCTCGATGCCGTCACGATCCATGGTCATGAGGGATCCGCCGCCAATTGCCCGAGCTTGGCCACGGCGTCCGCCAGGGGGGTTCCCCGCTGCTCGTCCTCGCCCCGCAGGCGGACTCCGACCGTTGTGTGCTCGACGTCGTCGTCACCCACGACGAGGATCGCCGGCACCTTCTGGGTGATCATCCGTCGGACCTTCTCCCCCAGCTTGCCCGAACCGTCGTCCACCTCGACCCGCAGCCCCGCCCGGCGCAGCTCGGCGGCGGCATGGGCCGCGTACTCGCTGTGGCGATCGGCGACCGTGATGACGCCCACCTGGACCGGCGCCATCCACATGGGAAACGCACCGGCATAGTGCTCCACGAGCACGCCGAAGAACCGCTCGAGGGAGCCGGCCTTGGCCGAGTGAATCATGAACGGCCGGCCCTTGTCGTTCGCGGGCGTCGTGTACTCGAGATCGAACCGTTCGGGGAGGGTGAAGTCGACCTGGATCGTCGACATCTGCCAGCGCCGACCGATGGCGTCCTTCACATGGATGTCGATCTTGGGTCCATAGAAGGCACCTTCGCCGGGGGCCACCTCGTACTGGATCTCGGCCGCAGCGAGGGATTCGGCCAGTTGGCGTTCGGCCTGCTCCCACCTATCGACCTCACCGACGTACTTCTCCGGTCGGGTGGAGAGGTCGGCTTCGAAGTCCTCGAAACCGAAATCACGCAGCCAGGAGAGCACGAACTCGAGATGCATGGCCAGCTCGTCACCGAGCTGATCGGGTGAGCAGAACGTGTGCGAATCGTCCTGGGTGAACCCCCGGGCCCGCAACAGGCCGTGGATGACCCCCGACCGCTCGTAGCGGTACACCGATCCCAGTTCGCTGAGTCGCAGCGGCAGGTCCCGATACGACCGTGCGGTCCCCTTGTAGATGAGCACGTGGAATGGGCAGCTCATCGGCTTGACCCGGTACTCGTCACCAGCGTCCATCTCCATGGGGGGGTACATATTCTCGGTGTAGAAGTCGAGATGACCCGAGGTGGCCCACAGGGTGGATCGGGCGAGGTGCGGCGACACGACGAACTCGAACCCAAACCGCTCGTGCATGCGCCGCGAGTGGTCCTCGATCTGCTTGCGGACCATCCCGCCCTTGGGGTGCCAGACGGCAAGACCCGGGCCCAGCTCGCGGGGGAACGAGAAGAGGTCCAGTTCCGGCCCGAGGCGGCGGTGGTCGCGTCGCTCCGCCTCCTCCAGGCGGTGGAGGTACTCGTCGAGGGCCTTGGGGCTGTCCCACGCCGTGCCGTAGATCCGCTGGAGTTGCTCCCGGTTCTCGTCGCCCCGCCAGTAGGCCCCGGCCACTCGTTGCAGCTTGAACGCCTTGAGCCTGCCCGTGGACGGCAGGTGCGGACCCCGGCACAGGTCGATGAAGGCCTCGGTGTTGCGGTAGGCGGACACCACGTCGCCCCCGGCGACCTCGGACTCGTCGACGGTGTCGATGATCTCCACCTTGAATCGATGACGGGCGAAGATCTCCCGTGCGTCGGCAGTGCTCATCTCGCCGCGCACGAACGGCTGGTCCTCGGCGATGATCTCGACCATCCGGCTCTCGATCCGCTCGATGTCGTCGGGAGCGAACGGTTCATCGACGGCGAAGTCGTAGTAGAAGCCGTCCTGGATCGCCGGGCCGATGGCGAAGGTCGCATGCGGGAAGAGGTCGAGGACGGCTTGGGCGAGGATGTGGGCGGCCGAGTGGCGGATGACGTGGAGGCCGGCCTCCGATGAGTCGGTGATGACCTCCAGGGCTCCGTCACCGGGGAGGGGCCGGGTGAGGTCCCACTCGACCCCGTTGAAGCGAACGGCCACCGCGGCCGCGGCCAGGCGCGGCCCGATGCTTTCGGCCACGTCGAGTCCGGTGGCTCCGGCATCGAACTCGCGCACGGATCCGTCGGGGAGGGTGATCTGCATGGCGGCGAGGATAACGAGGCCAGCACCGGCACCGGGAACCAATTGCGCCGGACCCGAAGGTCGCGAAATCCGCGGGTGTCGACCGCTGGTGTCGTACATTGCCCGAACGGACCACGAGGAGGAAAGAGCGAGATGCTCGGTATCTTCAAGCAGCCGCCTTCGGTGCGCCTGGAGGACTGGAAGGTGATCGACGTCCGGGAGGAGCGAGGCGCCGACCTGCCCTGCCCGTGGTGTTTCGCCCCGACCCGCGAGACCGACCGAACCTGCCCGTCCTGCGCCCGCCGCTTCGGCTAGCGACCCACCGTTAGGACCCACCTCGGACGTAGCACCTGTCCACTGACGTCGAGGTGAACCCGATCCGTTCGTACGTCGCCTTGGCCCGGGCGTTGACGCCATCGACGTAGAGCATCGCCCGCCGGCACCCCCGTGCCTCGTGGAGGTGGCGGAGGCCCTCGAGGACGAGCTGGGTGCCCCAGCCCCGCCCCCGGTACGCCGGGCGTAGTCCGATGACGTAGATCTCCCCCACACCGTCGGGATGGACCTTCGTCCAACACGAACCGGCAAGCGTCTCGCCGTCCCACGCCATCCGCAGGTCCCGGGCGTCCCACCACGGACGCGCGGTTCGCTCCTCGAACTCCCGGACCGTCCAGCCGCCCTGTTCGGGGTGTCCGGCGAACGCCAGGTTGTTCGTCTCGAGCCACGCTGCCGTGTCGCCGTCGTCGAATCCCCGGGCAGTGAACGAGAGCGGGAGTCGGGCCACGGGGAGTGACACCTCCAGGCGGTGGAGCGTGCGTTCCACCTCGAACCCCAGCCCGACCAGGAGCTCGCCCCAGCGGTCGCCGAGCGTCCAGGCGCGCAGGGTCGGGTGGGCGGTGGCGGCCATCCCCAGGAGGTGGGCTGCCACGTCGTCCCGTCCGGCCACGGTCGCCACCTCACAGGTGGGCGGGGTGCCGGGGGTCACGAGCAGCGCGCCCACGATCTCGGAGCCTTCCTCTGCGACGAACGCCGGCGCACCGCGTCCCAGGCCGATGAGTTTGCGCTCCCCCACGGAGGCGTGGGCGGTTTCTCCTCCCAGGGCGTCGATGAACGTCACCACTCGTTCGCGATCGGAGGCCGTGGTCACCGCCTTCGGTTGGGAGAGCCGTGGGTTGGGTCCGGGCACCCGGGGGACGGTAGCTCCCCTCAGGTCAGGACCGGGCACGGCGAAGGGCGCGATCGACGGGGGTGTCCTCGTCGACGTGCACGAACTCATGGCCGAAACGCCCCTTCACGCACAAGCTCCCGGCGGTGACCTGGTTGTCGAACGGTGACGTGACCCTCACGATCCTGTTGTCCTGGACGTGGAGTTCCAGGGTGCAGCCGACCCCGCAGTAGCCGCAGATCGTCTCGGTGATCGTCTGGTCCTCGGTTCGCCACAGCCCGGCCCGTCGCAGTTCGTACTCACTTCGCGGCTGCAGGGCGTTGGTGGGGCACACCCCCACGCAGTTGCCGCAGTACACACACGCCGACGCCGGCAGACCACCCTCGAACTCGGTGGCGATGTGAGCTCCGAACCCCCGACCCGCCACTGCGATGGCGAACGTCCACTGGGCGTCGACACCGCAGGCGCTCACACACCGGTAGCAGAGCACACAGCGGTCCATGGCCCGCACGAAGAGAGGGTTGTCGACAAGGGGCTCACCCTCCACCGCGGCCCCGCCGGCGAACCGGGACGGGTCGGCTCCGTACTGAGCCATGAGACCCTGCAGGTCGGGTGCCTGGGAGAGATCAACGCTGCTGCCGAGGAACTCCAGGACCATGCGACGGGCATGGGTGACTCGCTCGGACGCCGTCGAGATCCTCATGCCGTCGCGCACGGTCCTCGAACACGAGGGGGCGAGGACCCGTTCACCCTCCACCTCGACGACACACAGGCGGCAGGCGTTCGCCGGGGTGAGGGAGGCCAGGTAGCACAGTGTCGGTGGTGCCGATCCCACCGAGGCGCAGGCATCGAGGATGGTGGAGTCGGGCGCCACGATCGCCTCCCGGCCGTCGACGACCACGGTCACATCGGGCATCAGGAGCCACCAATCAGGCCGAGGCGGATCGCCGAGCGGATGGCCGACGCCGCGGTCTGGCCGAGGCCACAGATCGACGCATCGGTCATGGCCCTGTCGATGTCCGAGAGCACCGCGAGACGGTCGGGTCCCCACCCGGGCTCGGCCAGGGCCTCGGCCTGGCGGACGGTTCCCACCCGGCACGGAATGCACTGGCCGCACGATTCGTGGGCGAAGAACGAGGCCATCCGGCGACAGACGTCCATGAGGTCCACCGACGGGCCAAAGGCGATGATCGACCCGCTACCGAGGGAGATGCCGGCGGCCCGAGCGCCCTCGTAGCTGAGGGCGAGGTCGAGGTCGGTGACGAAGGACCCGGCCGCTCCCCCGACGAGCACCGCCCGCGGTTCGGGAGCGCCGGCGAGCGACAGGAGGTCGCCCAGGGGGGTGCCGAGCGGCAGTTCGTACACGCCGGGGGCGGCGACGTCACCCGAGACGCTGAAGAGCTTCGTGCCGGGCGACTCGGACGTTCCGTCGGAACGGAAGGCGGCGGCCCCCTCGGTGAGGATGCGGGGGATGTTGGCAAGGGTCTCGACGTTGTTGATGACGGTCGGTCGGCCGAAGAGCCCCACCTCGGTGGGGAACGGGGGCTTGGACCGGGGCTCCCCCCGGTGGCCCTCGATGGAGTTGAGGAGGGCGGTTTCCTCGCCACAAATGTAGGCGCCGGCTCCCGACCGGACCTCGATGTCGAACTCGAAGTCCGTGCCGTTGATCGACGATCCGAGGTGGCCCAGCTCCCGGGCCTCACCGATCGCCTGCACGAACGCCTCGCGGGCCTCGGGATACTCGCCACGTATGTAGGCGAACCCTTGGGTCGCCCCGACCGCGTACCCGGCGATGGTCATCCCTTCCACCACGGACCGCGAGTGTTCGGCCAGCAGGAGCCGGTCCTTGAACGTCCCCGGCTCCGATTCGTCGGCGTTGCACACGATGAAACGACCGGGGCGCCCGGCCGCGGCCGCCCGCCACTTGACGCCCACCGGGAACGCCGCCCCTCCCCTGCCTTGGAGCCCGGACGCTTCCACCACGTCGATGACCTGGGACGGCTCGTGGCCGAGGGCGGCGACGAGGCCGGAAAAGGGTTCGCGGTCGGCCAACAGGCGCAGGGTCCCTCCCACGGTCGTGGCCCCGGCCGGCGTGGACCACGGGCGGGTCCTCAGCTCCCCGCTGCCACGGTCGCACTGGCCCAGGCAGGGGCTTTCCCGGGCATCGACCCCTTCTGCTCGAAGCTCGGCGATCCGTCGTGCGCCGTCCCGGCACACGATGTCGGTGCACACGTGGACGACGTCGCCGGTGGGAGCGGCCATGTCGAGGAGGCCGTAGAACGTGGCCACCCCCCACACCTCGGCGGGCGGGACCTCGAGGTGTTCGGCCACGGCCCGGATGGCGCCCCGGCTGATCCAGCCGATCGCCTCCTGCAGGGCGACGAGGGTTGGAAGGAGGAGCGATCGGCGTCGGGGCCGGTGGGGGCCGAGGCCAACGGCGACGCGCGTCGCCGGCCCCGAGCGGGCACCCCCCCGCCAGGGACTGTCGGGGGGGCCCAGCACCGATCGCACCACGGTGAGCTCGCCGGGTGAAGGACGGTCGGGGGGAAGGGTGATCTCAACCATTGCCGGCGGCTTCCACTCGGACCGCGGTGGCCTTGAACTCCGCGGTCCCCGACTTGGGGTCCCAGGCGTCGGCGGTGAGGGTGTTCACGTCGGCGCCCGGGTAGTGGATGGGCATGAAGACGAGCCCCTGCCGCAGATGGTCGACGACCCGGGCCGCGGCGGTGATGCTCCCCCGCCGGGAGGTGACGACCACGGTGTCGTCGGTGGCGACCCCGAGATCGGCGGCGTCCTCCGGGGAGAGGTCGAGGGTCCCCCCGATGCGGGTCGGCGGGTCGAACCGGCCGGACTGGGCGCCGGTGTTGTAGCCGTCGAGATGACGGCCGGTCGTCATGCGCAGGGGGAACTCGTCCGAGAGCGGATCGACCGGTGGCACCCACTCCACCGGGGTGAACGGGGCCGGCGGCCCGGTGATGGGCCGGTCCCACAGGCGGCCATGGAGGAACCGCGTGCCCGGGTGGTCCTCGTCGGGGCAAGGCCACTGGAGGCCCGATTCCGCTTCGAGCCGCCGGTAGGACATGCCCCCATGCATGGGGCTCAGGGAGCGGCACTCGTCCCAGGTGGCCTCGGCCGTGGGGGCCCCCCAGTCCCGGCCGAGGCGGTACGCCAGGCCGGCGATGATCTCGAGGTCGGTCCGTGCCCCGGACGGAGGGTCGAGGGCCTTGCGGACGCGCTGCACCCGCCGCTCGGACGAGGTGACCGTTCCTTCGGCTTCACACCAATCGGCCGCCGCCGGGAGCACGACGTCGGCCATCTCGGCCGTGCGGGTCAGGAACAGGTCCTGGCAGACGAGGAACTCGAGCCCCTCGAGCAATCGCCTGGCCCGGCGCCCGTCGGCCTCGGACTGAGCCGGGTTCTCCCCGATGACGTGCAGGGCCCGCAGGTCGCCCTCGGCCATCGCTTCGAACATCTGGGACAGGTGGAGGCCGGGCCGGGGCGGGATCGGCGCTCCCCACACGGACTCGAAGCGCGCCCGGACTGCCGGGTCCGCGACGTCCTGGAACCCCGGCAGCTTGTTGGGCAGGGCGCCCATGTCTCCTCCGCCCTGCACGTTGTTCTGGCCGCGGATCGGCACGAGGCCCGAGCCGTATCGTCCGACGTGGCCGGTGAGCAGGGCGAGGTTGATGAGGGCCAGCACGTTGTCGGTGGCGTTGGCGTGCTCGGTGATGCCCAGGGTCCAGCACAGCTGGGCGGTGTGGGCCGTGGCGTAGGTTCGGGCCAGGTGGCGGATCTCGGCGCCGGGGACCCCGGTGACGGCCTCGGCTCGGTCGAGTGTGAACGGCTGGACCGATTCGGCGAAGGTCGCGAATCCGGACGTCGCGGCGTCGATGAACTCCTCGTCGTGGAGGCCTTCGTCGATGATGACCCTGGCCACCGCGTTGGCGAGCATGATGTCGGAGCCGACGTCGATGCCGAGCCACCGATCGGCGAACTGGGCCGATTCACTTCGGCGAGGGTCGACGACCAGGAGCGTGGCGCCCCGTCGGACACCCCTGAGGAGGTGATGGAAGAAGATCGGGTGGGCGGCGCGCGCGTTGGATCCCCAGAGGACGATGACGTCGGCGTCCTCGGCCTCCTCATAGGAACTCGTCCCGCCACCTGCACCGAGCACTGCCGCCAGACCGGCGACCGAAGGTGCGTGTCAGGTCCGGTTGCAGGAGTCGACGTTGTTCGTGCCCAGCGCCGTCCGGGCGTACTTCTGGGCAAGGTAGTTCGTCTCGTTCGTGGCTTTCGAACAGCTGAACACACCGAGCGCCTCACCCCCGTGGGTGTCGCGGACGGCCCCCAACCCGGCGGCGGCCCGATCGAGGGCTTCCTCCCAGGTCACCTCGACGAATCGGCCGGCCCGCTTCACGAGGGGTGTCGTCAATCTCTGCTTCACGCTTCACCTCCTTTCCGGATGGCGAGATGCCACCTGCAGGGGACGATACCGATCGGCCGGGTCACCGGCCGTCCCTCAGAACAGGCCGACGACCTCGCCGTTGTCGTCGACGTCGACATCCATGAAGGCGGGGCGGGCCCCCAGTCCCGGCATCGTGCGCATCTCTCCCACTTGGGGGGCGATGAACCCGGCTCCCACCGAGGCCCGCACCTCGCGGATCGGGAGCACGTACCCACTCGGGGCTCCCTTGAGGGCGGGGTCGTGGCTGATCGAGAGGTGGGTCTTGGCCATGCAGATGGGCAGGTACCCGAAGCCGGCCTGCTCGTAGTAGGAGATCTGCCGTTCGGCTGCCGGTGCGTACTCGACGTCGGCGGCCCCGTAGATCTCACGGGCGATGATGCCGATCTTCTCCCGGATGGAGAGGTTGAGCGGGTAGAGGAACTGGAACTCGGATGGTTCGTCGGCGGCGGCGGCCACGGCTGCTGCCAGTTCCTCGGCCCCGGCTCCCCCGTCCGCCCAGTGGGTGGACTTGACGGCCGCCACCGCGCCGGCGTCGAGGGCCGCCGTCTTGATGAGTTCGATCTCGGCGTCGGTGTCGGTCGAGAAGGCGTTCACCGCCACCACCACCGGCAGGCCGAACCGCCGCACGCTGCGGATGTGGGCCACGAGGTTGGCGAGCCCGGCCGACAGGAGTGGGATGTTCTCCTGGGTGTAGACCTTGTCGAGTGGTTTGCCGGCCACCACCCGCGGCCCGCCCCCATGGGTCTTGAGGGCGCGCACGGTGGCCACGAGCACGACGGCGTCGGGCTTGAGGTGGCTCACGCGGCATTTGATGTCGGCGAACTTCTCCATCCCCATGTCGGCCCCGAAACCCGACTCGGTCACGACGAAGTCGGCCAGGTGAAGGGCGACCCGGTCGGCGAGGATCGAGCTGTTGCCGTGGGCGATGTTGGCGAACGGCCCGGCGTGGACGAACGCCAACTGGCCCTCGAGCGTCTGCATGATGGTGGGATGGAGGGCTTCGCGCATGAGCACCGTGACGGCCCC
>JBFKVA010000047.1:0-16436 GCA_041635475.1 Acidimicrobiia bacterium
ATGGATCCCGGGGTGGATCAGCCCGGGAAGGCAAACAGGCACGAGATGTCGATGGAACCCTCGGACTTCTCTCCAGAAGCGTTCTCCACGGCCTCGCCCGTCCAACTGGCCTTGACCCAGGCAGCGCGAAACCCAAAGCCGTCGAAGATTCGGGCCGTTAACACGAAGCCTTCGCCTCCCCCTCCGATTCCCCACTGCTGGTCGCCGATCACGCGCCCGCCGGTCACCACCACCTCCCCGGCGTTGGACCCGGTCCCGATGCCGACGTATTCGTCCCAACTCGATCCGAACCAAGCCGTGAATGTGGCTTTGTTGTTCGGGATGTGCGTGGGTTCGTCGACCGCCCAAAACGCAACGATGCCGTCCCGCAGGACAAGGCACTGCGCCTGGTCAGAAGTCAACTCGGTGGCGGCGTCGCATTTCGAATCGTCTTCCCAAAGGAGATGGTCACACATATCCAGTCCAAGACCTGGACGCATGTAGGAGTAGGCAGCAGCACCACCCATCCCACCCACCTGGGCGAACGCGGCCATAAGCTGCATCGTTCCAGAGAAGTCGACCTCCACGGTCTCGCCCTCGGTTGAGTCCGGCGCCGGGCCTCCGGACTCAACCGGTGCAGGCGGTGACGAGGGCTCCTCGGCGGGCGCTCCACCCGGTGGCCCCAAGGGGTTCTCGACTTCCCCAGCAGGTTGCGCGGCAGGAGGAGGCGTGGTCGGCTCGTCGTCGTCGAGTACCGCCACGAGCACCAACGCGGCCGCGGCGACCACAAGAACAACGCCCGCGACCAGGACGAGCACCTTGCCCTCGGATCGATCGTGTGTTGGCAACCGCATCTCCGTTTCCACGGCCAAGGACGACCATACCGAAGCGGCGTTCCCGATGCGACGCACAGCGACGCGGTTCGCCGAAGGCCACCTGCCAAGTCGACACACGGATCCGCGGTCGGTCACCGCCACGAGCGCCTCGAAGGCAGGCCGCGACCGGGACTCCCGACGCTTCGGTCAGAACACCACGACGGTTCGGCCCAGCGACCCCGAACGCATCGTGTCGAACCCGGCGTTCACCTCGTCGAGCCCGATGCGGTCGGTGAGGAGGTGGTCGAGGTCGAACCGTCCGGCCAGGACAAGGTCGGCGAGGGCGGGGATGTCGCGGCGGAAGTTGTTGGCCCCCATGAGGACTCCCTGGACGCCCCGGTTGAACCAGACCAGCCGAAAGGCGCTGAGCTCGATGGTCGAAGGGATCGGGGCGATGCCGATGAGGTAGGCGGTCCCCCCGGGCCTGATCAAGTCGACCGCATCCTGCATGGTCTTCGGGAGGCCGATCGCCTCCACGGCATGATCGGCTCCACCGTGGGTGAGGGCACGGACCATCTTGACCGCTTCCTCCTCGGTGGAGTTGATGGTGATCGTGGCGCCCAGGTGCCGTGCCAGGTCGAGAGCGTGATCGTGGATGTCGACGGCGATGATGGGGCTGGCCCCCACCGTCGAAGCCGCCTGGATGGCCGAGAGGCCGACACCACCGCAGCCGACGACGACCACCGACTGGCCCGGGCGCACCCGGGCCCGATTGACGATGGTCCCGAACCCGGTGAGAACCCCACATCCCAGGAGCGACGCCTTGTCCAGGGGAAGCTCGGCGGGCACCCGGACGAGTGCGTTCTCGTGGACGAGGATCCGCTCCGCAAAGCCCCCGACCGCCTGGAACTGGCCGGCGGCCGCCCGGTCATGGAACACGCGGGGCGGCGCGTCTTCGGGTCTCACGAGGGGTGGCTTGTCCCGCCGCTGACACAGCCAGGTCTCGTTCCTGGCGCAGGCCGGGCACGTCCCGCAGAACTGCGAGATGCACGCCACCACGTGGTCGCCGGGGGCGACCGCGGTCACCGACGAGCCAACCGAGTCCACGATCCCGGCTGCCTCGTGGCCCATGACCGTGGGGATGGGCACGGGCAACTCGCCGGTCATGGCGTGGAGGTCGCTGTGGCACAGGCCGCACGCAGCCGTTCGGACGAGCACCTCGTCGGGGCCGGGGACGTCGACCTCCATGTCGACGATCCGCAGGTCGCCCGGCTGCTCGAAGAGGGCTGCAGCGCGCATGGGGCGAGCCTACCGATTCGGGCCGGGACGCTTCGGCGGCTCTGCGGTGGGCAAGGTGCCGGAGACCGGACCCGTAACCCCCACGCGGGCGTCCGTGCCGGTTCCGGTCACCGCGCCGGCTGTCGCCGCTCGAGCAGGAACCAAGTCTCGAGCGCGCCCTTCCCCTTCACGTTGATCTTCCCGCGCTCCTCGCACACGAAGTCCTGCTTGATGAGTTGGTACGTGGACTCCGTGATCTGAATTGCCCCTGGCTCGCCATGCGACTCCATGCGACTCGCCAGGTTGACCACATCTCCCCACAGGTCATATGCGAACTTCCTCTCGCCGATGATGCCGGCGACCACGGGCCCGGAGTTGATGCCGATGCGGAAGGTGATCTTGCGCCCCCGATACTCGGTGACCGCTGCATGATCCCGGATGCGCAGGGCCACCTCCGCCGCAGCTTGGGCGTGATCGGGCCGCGCCACCGGGACCCCGGCCGCCACCATGTACTCGTCTCCCACCGTCTTGATCTTCTCCAGGCCCACGTCGCTGACGAATCGGTCGATATCGACGAACACCTCGTTGAGCATGCCGACCAACTCGGTCGCCGACAGCGTCGCCGACAACGGTGCGAATCCGACGACATCCGCGAACAGCACAGTGACCTGCTCATGCTGGTCCGCGATCATCCCTGAGTCCTCCTTGAGCCGATCGGCGATGGCGTCGGGCAGAATGTTGTGCAACAGGTCGTCGGACTGGCGCTGGAACCGGTCACGCTGTCGGACGAAGTACGCCATCACTGCGAAGATCAGGATCGTGGTCCCGAAGATGCTGAACGCGGCATCGAACCGCGGATCATCGAGCTCGTACACCGGTTCCACCAGTGAGGAGGCCGATGCTGCCACGACGACCTGTGCCAGGAAGACGATGAACCAGAAGACGGCGTCCCGAAGAGTCAGCGCCACGAGCGCTCCCAGGACGACGATCAGCGACCAGAGCACCTGGAGCCCCGACTCGATGAGGCCTCCGAGCAGGAACGTGTCAGCCAGGTCGAAGGCGACGTCGGCGGCGAAGACGGCGTAGACGATCGGGCGGAACCGGGAGGGGAACGCCCGCAACGTGAGGAGGGCTCCGGCGTGCACCCCCACCCTGACAATGGTCAGCGCTGCCAGCCAGCCCTCTTCGCCGAAGACGGGCAGTGCGATTCCCGGGATCGACACCGAGAGGGCGCCGACCATGATTCGCCGCCGACCCCTTTGCTCGGGGGTCTCTCCGGGATACGAGCCGAAGGAAAGGAGAGACTCCCACAGTCTCCGCAACGTCGCGGTGGACATGGCTACAACCTAGCCACGAGGGGCTCGGAGCGTGGTGCCCTTCGCCACGTGGAGGTCGTCGGTGAACTGCGCCAACGCCCGGCGGCGCGTCAGGCCACATACGGTGGCGCGCAACATCGACAGGACGAAGAAGCGCATGTGTCCGTCGTTGAAGGAACTTCCAGCTGCGGCACGCATCGGGCGAGTCTCACCGATTCGGGCCGGGACGCTCCGGAGTGGCTGAAAACAGCCGGGCCCGCCCCGAGGGGCGGGCCCGGCATGGCCGAGGAAGGTGGAGGCCACACTGCCCTCCTTGGCCGAGCCGCAGATGCGGCTTCGCCTGGGACTAGCCCAGGGACTTGATGTAGGCGACGACGTCGGCGATCGACTGGTCGTTGAGCGACGGGTTACCACCCTTGGGGGGCATGTCGACCCCGGTGGCGTTGTCGGGGTGGCTCGACGGCCGTCCGGTAAGGATGAGGGCCATCAGGTCCGCATCTGACGTGTTGGCGACGTAGTCCGAGCCCGCGAGCTGCTTGCCCAGCCCGTCGATGCCCATCGCGTCCGCCCCGTGGCAGGCCGAGCACGTCCCGGCAAACACCTTCTCGCCGTTGGCGACGTCGCCGGTGAGGGCCACCCCTCCACCTGCGGGGGCGGTTGTCCCGCCATCGGACTCGCCACCGCCGCCACACGCGGCGACGGCGAGCGCCAGGACTGCGATGAGGATCGCAATCGTGCTTCTCTTCATGGTCTGTTCCTTTCTCTGCTTCCCGTGAGGAATCATTGTGTCCGTCTTAGGCTCGTCACGAGCCACTCCCAGCGGCGCCGGCGCCACCGAGGAGCTGAATGTCGCCTGCCTTGGCCAGGGCCGCCACCTCGTTCCAGGCACGCACGACCCCGTCGGTGTTCGTCGAGAAGGCGACTGCTGCCTCCGGGGTGGAGAACGCCGCGATCCCAAACGCCATCGGGGTCATGAGCTCTGGAGAGAAGACGAACGTGGCCTGGGCGGCTTCGATCCACTCCTTCGAGTCGTAGTCGTGAACCCACATTCTCGCATCATCGATGTGACCCGCAAACCCGGCCCATAGGAGCATGCCGCCGATGTCGTCGAAGAGGTGTTGGGTGCCATCCGGGAGGCGGTACCCGGACGCGAACCGTTCATCCTCGATGATCATCCCGCAGCGCTCGCACACGTCCCGGCCGAGGTTGAGGTCGGGTGGGGAGTCCGCCGATGCGCTCCCGGCACACGCAGCGAGGATGAGCGCGACCACGACCGCCAACGTCCCGTACTTCGAACTTCGTACTCCGTGGTTCATCAGAAGTCACTTCCCCGGAACCGGCGCGCCGCCACCAGGGCCGGCACCACGATCCACATCAGGAGGACCGCTGCCCCGGCGGCCGGGGCCAGGCGGCCAAGTGTGTCGACCGCGTACGAACCGGCCGGGCCGAGGACATCGAGCGACGTGGCGAAGAACGGAACCGCCAGCATGCGGAAGGCCTCGACCGGGTTGACCAGGACGGAGAAGAAGAGGACTCCGACGGGCATTCGCACCGCCATGGCCGAACCCATGATCCCGAGGTCCCCGGCGAAGACGAGGAGAAGCCAGACGAAGATGGCCGTTCCGAGGGCAGTCGATGCTTCCCGCTTGCCGGCCCCGATGGAGATCCCGAGCGCCAGCATCGAGGTGGCGAGGACCCCCGACAGAATGGTCAGCGACACCACGACGCCGACGGGGCCGGCCGACCCGAGGGCCGCACTCACGAGGGCGGCGGCACCGAACCCGGCGAGGACGGCAGCCCAGACCGCGGCCGCCAGGCCGAGGAACATGCCGGCGAGGACGTCACGTCGGCTGATCGGGTGGGCGAGGACGAATCGGAGTGTTCCGCGTTCACGGGCCGTGGCGAGGGCTTGGGCACCCACGGTGAGCCCGAGAAGCGGCGCCATCAACTGGGCGAGTGCGACGAGCGAGGCCGCGGTGCGGCCGAACCCGCCGGCGCCCACGGTGCGTGCCCCCGGCAGCCCGACCAGGGTGAGAGCCACCGCCAGGAGGGCGAAGCCGGTCGCCATCGCCCACAGCCAGCGGTTGCGGATCGACTCGCGGAGTTCCTTGCGGGCGACGGTTGTGATGGCGTTCCAGTGGCCGTTCATCGCCACACCTCGAAGTCCCGGACCGTGATCCCGGCCTCGGTGATCGCGGTCAGGGCCCTGCCCTTGTCCTTGGCGAGGGTCTCGACAAGGATCCCGGTGCCGTTGCTGCGGGCGGTCATCCCGATCCCGACGACTGCCGCCACCGCGTCGTCGATCCTGGTCGGGTCGAGGGTGACATGGAGCCATGCCGAGATGCCAAGCTTGGCGTCGAGTTCGCCCGGGCTGCACTCGAGGACCACCTTGCCGTGCTCGAGCGTGATGACCCGGTCGGCCAGCAGCCCGACCTCACCGAGGTTGTGGGAGGTGAGGACGAGGGTCCGGCCCTCGGCCTTGAGACCCTGGAGCACATGCACCATCTGCTCCCGGGTCGCGGCATCGAGGTTGGAGGTCGGCTCGTCGAGCAGGAGGACCGGGGGGTTCGACAGCAGCGCAAGACCGATCGCCAACCGCTGCTTCATGCCTCCCGAGAGCGCTCCGACTCGCTTGCCCAGTTCGCGATCGAGCCCGACCTGGCCGAGCACGTCGTGGGCCCTGGCTGCACCGACGCCTTTGAGGGCACAGGAGAACTCCATCGTTTCGGCGACGGTGAGTTCGTCGTGGAACGACAACTCCTGGGGGACATGTCCGATGAGGCGGCGGGCTGCCACCCCGTCGTCGGCAGCATCGTGGCCACCGACGGTGACCACGCCCTCGTAGTGGATGAGGCCGAGGATGGCCCGCACGACGGTCGTCTTGCCGGCTCCGTTGTGACCCCACAGAGCGACCGCATCGCCTTCCGGTATCTCGATGGAAACGTCGTCGAGGGCGAGCTGTCGGCCGTAGCGCTTGGTGAGGCTGGTGGCGGTGATCATGGACGAAGCTCCCGGCGGGGCCGGCCGGCGGCCACGATGAGGCCGGCCAGCGTGAGAAGGACGGTGCCGAGCACGGTGACCCCGGCCGGTGGCGACGTCCCGGCCGGGACTGCGATCGGAGGGAGGTCGATGAGGGGGGCGGGATCGACCGCCTTCGGCTCGGGGCGGAGCGTCGGGAAGGCCCGGGCCGCGGCGTCGATGAGGCGAGCGGCAGGCGATCCAGAGAAGATGATGAGCTCCGACTTGGTGTCGGTCAGCGCGGAGAAGAGGTCGTCGACGCGGTGTGAGATGTCCCCGATGCCGTCGCCGTCGGCGTCATACCCGGCGAAGTCGCTCCAGTGGTTGCCGATGCCGCCTGCCGCCCAGTCGTTGTCGCGTGGGGTGCCAGAACCCGCGACCCCGACCTGTTCGCGGTTCTCGACGAAGGCGTTGCCCGAGAAGACGTTTCCCTTGACGGCGGGCAGGAGTGTGACACCGAAGTCGTTGTGGGCGAAGAGGTTGCCGGTGAAGTGCTGGACGAGGTCCACCTTCGTGGGGGAGTTGTCGATGTAGAGGCCGACGCGGTTGCCGATGAACTGGTTGCCCGAGGCCTCGACCCCGTCCATGTCCTTGAGGCCCATGCCGTACCCGGACGGCCCGTGGTTGCCAACGACGAGGTTGTCGTTGAACGTGAGGTTGTAGCTGTACATGAGGAACGCCCCCACCGAGTTGTCCCGGAGCGTGTTGCCCTCGACGACGGCGTCGTGGCTGTACATGAAGTGGAGGCCGTAGCGACCGCGCTGGATGAGGTTCCCCCGGATGACGATGCCCTCGGAGTACCACAGCACGACGTCCCGGCCGCTCTCCACCGTGTTGTCGGCGAAGACGGTGAACGGGCTCTCCCACAGCTTCACCGGGTCTCCGCGGCGGCCGGACTCGAGGTCCTTGGCCCCGATGACGTTGCCGGTGATGACCGAGTGTTCGCCCTGGCGCAGGTAGATGCCGAAGAGCACGTCCTCGAAGATGTTGTCGGTGAGCGTCATGCGGGCACCCTCGGCGAACACCCCCGAGTCCTCCCTGTCGAGCGAGTTCCCCGACGACCGGATCGTGAACCCGGTCAAGGTCACATCGGGGGATGCGATCCTCACGACCGTGCCGGTGCCGCCGCCATCGATGACCGGCCCCCCCACCCCCCGAAGTGTGATCGGCTTGGTGATGACGACCGGGTCGTAGGTACCGGCCGTGACGGTGAGCACCGACCCGGGTTGGGCGGCATCGACGAGGGCCTGGAGGTCGCCGGCGGCCCCGGCCTGGTCCGGGTGGCCGATGACGGCTACGGCAACCAGCATGGCCAGCACGGTGACCCAGGGCTGGCGGCCGGTTGACGACGGGCGGGAACGCCTATTCGGATGGCGCATCCGCAGCCTTGACGAGGGGTTCGTAGACCCGTCGATGTGCTCGCAGGCCGAGCACGACGAGGGCGGTCGCTCCGAAGGCCATGAGGAGGCCAACGTGGGGGAGGGCGAGGGTGTCGAATTGGGCGATCTTGGACGGGCCGAGGACCGGGGGAGTGAACTCGCCGACGGCGTTGGCGAACGGAGCGAGCGGGTTGAGCGAGTGCCCGTAGTGCCAGAGCCAGTACTGGAGGTCGGCGAGGAACACGAGGGGGAAGGCCAGCGAAGGCAGGGTGAAGAGCACGATCCACTTGCTGTGGATGAACAGGCCTGCCGCCAGCGCACCGACGATGGCGAGGATGCCTGCGACGGCGATCTGGCGTTCCAGGGTCGCCCCCTCGTCGAAGCCGGGGAGCCCGACGTAGTGGTTGAGTCCCTCGAGGAGATCGACGTCACCGGTCATCTCGTTGACGTAGATGTCGACGGTCAGCCCCTTCGGGAACTGGGGGGCGTGCAGGTTCAGCCGCCAGTAGGGCAGGAAGATCGACGCCAGGAGCAGCACGGCTGCCCCGACGAAGAGCAGGGTTGGGATTCGGTATTCCCTCCGGCCCCGGGTCCCTTTCGGCACCCGGGGGCCGAGGAAACGATTGGTGGCCTCCATCGTTTCTCCAGGGACTAGGAGCTTGGTTCGATCAGCAGGTAGCCGGTCATTTCCAGGTGGAGCGCCGAGCAGAACTCGGTGCAGTAGTAGGTGTAGACGCCGGGGTTCACCGCGTCGAACTCGAACGTCGCCGTCTCGCCCGGTTCGAGCGAGAGGTTGACGTTGTAGCCAGGAAGTGCGAACCCGTGGGTGGCATCGTACGACGTCTCCACGTTGGTGATGTGCCAGATGACGTGGTCACCCTGCTTGATCGAGACGTGCTCGGGCGTGAAGTGCGAGCGGATGGCCGTCATCCAGATCTCGACCTCATTGCCGTTGCGTTCGATCCGCTCGTTGCCGAGCTGCGGGGCGTTGGGGTCGACCGACATGGTGCCCGGGTCGAACCCGACTTCGGGGTACACCTCCCACGGTGCCAGCTTGTCGGCCTTGATGATCTGCGCGTAGTGGGGTTCACCGAACCCGATCGGCATGTCGTAGATCACCGGCATGGTCTCTCCGGTCTCGGAGATGTCGACGAGCTGGAAGTTCTGCGGGAGCAGCGGCCCCACGTTGGCGAAGCGGTCGATCGCCCACTTGTTCAGCGAGACGAGGTACTTGCCGTCCGGGGAGACGGTGTCGCCCTCGGCCGTGACGAGGTGGCCGATGTTGTACTGCACCGGGGTCTTGGCCACGAGCGTCCACGGAGCCTCCGGCGGGTCGTAGTTGGCCCCGAGGGTCCAGCGGGCAACCGCCGAGTCGAGGAACAGCGATGTGTAGGCGTAGCCCTTGTCATCGAACTGCGTGTGCAGTGGGCCGAGGCCCAACTCCACCTGTGCTTCGAGCACAGCGTCGAAGTCGAGGACGGGGACGCCGTAGTCGTCGAGCGTCCAGTTCTGGTCGGCGATCGCCTGCTGGATCTTGTCGAACGAGTACACGGTGCTGTGGGGGTCGAGCTTGCCCGAGATGACGATGTAGTCGCCCTTGGGGGCGATGTCCACGCCATGGGGGCTCTTGGGCTCCGGCACGAAGTACAGGAGACCCTCGGCGTTGATCGTGTCGAGCGTGAGGACGGGGAACCCGTTCATGTCGACTGCGGCGCCGGACTCGTAGACCTCGACGGCTTTGTCCAGGTTGATCACGTGGAGGTAGTCGTTGTCGCGGGCGGACACGCCGGCCTCGAAGGGCGGGTTGCCGCTCTCGACACCACCGGTTGCCATCTCGACGTTGAAGGAGTTGCAGAACACCCAGCCGTCGGAGACGAGCTTGCCGGCGTCACAGATATCCTGCCAGTAGGGCGGAAGCTCCAGTGCGAAGGACTGGTCCTCCAGGATCCTGCCGCTGGCCCGGTCGAACTTCCAGAAGGTGACCATGCCCCGGTACGACTCGGCGTAGTCCTCGATCGGAGCCCATTCGCCGGCCAGCGGGGTGGCGTACTGCCCGCCCTCGATGATCCAGTCGGTGTCAGGGGTGACCATCGCTCCACCGTGGTCGTTGATGGCGATCGGGTTCTTGACGATCTGCTTCGTCTCGAAGTCCCGCAGGTCGATGACCGCGAGGCGAGCGTTTGCCTTGTCGTTGATGAAGACGAACTGCCCGTCGTAGTCACCGCCGGTCTCCGAGAGGGCGGGGTGGTGGGTGTCGGCCCAGCGGACCTCGATTCCGTTCACGTCGCCGCTCGAGAGCACCTCCTCGGTCTTCAGGTCGCCGTAGCCCCAGCCCTGCCAGGGCTCGGGTGTGAAGACGCCCACGACCTTGAGCAGGCGCATCGACGGGACGCCGATGAGCCCGAGCTGACCGCCATGGCCGCCCGACGAGAACATGATGTACTCGTCGTGGGTACCTGAAGGCATGAATGTCTTGAGCGCTGCCTCCACGTCCGCCTCCGTCAGGCCACGTGCCTCGATGATGTCGGCTCCGACATCCGAGGTACTCGATCCCGACGTACACGCCGCGAAGAGCAGCATCAGTACGCTGGCCACCGCCAGCAGGGTTTGCCACGTGATGCGTTTCCGCTCCACCGGCGTGTCCGTTCCGGACATGTGAGGTCTCCTCTCCTCAGTTGCAGTCCGCCACGCTCGTGGCGTCCAGTTCTTCCATCAGTGCTTCTCGTGCCCGCGACCACGCCGTGTGGAGCGAGCAGTTGCCGTCGACCGGGCATTCGCCGCCCTGCAGCACGCATCGGCCATTGACGACGGGCCCTTCCATCACCTCGATGAGGTTGAGCACCGAGATGGGGCAGGGGTCGACGGCGAGGGCGTAGCCTCCCGCCGTCCCCGGCTTCGACTCGACGAGGCCCGCCTTCACGAGCGGGCCCATCACGCGGGCCAGGAACTCCGGGGTTGTGCCCGCTTGGTGGGCGAGGTCCTTGCGCGCGACGCGTCCGCGTCCTTCAAGGGCGCGGAGCACGCGGAGGGCGAGGTCGGTCTTTCTGGTGATTTCGAGTCGCATGAGATCTTGACTCTGACAGTCTACAACAGGTTGTTCGCAACTTCACAATTGAAGGGAAACGCTACACGAGATGACCAGCGGGGCCCGCGGGCCGGGGCGGGGCCGGATCAGTCCCGGTGGCGGGAGCAGAGGGGCTCGTAGGGGCAGAACCGACACCAGTCCCCGGCCACCCAGGGCGCGTCGGTGGCGTCTTCCCGGTGCCACCCCGCGATCTCACCGGCGGCGTTGACGAGGGCCTCGACAGCCTGTCCGATGTCGGCCTTCTCGAACACGCGCCGGGTACACGCCTCCGCCGCTGGGGCTCTCAACCAGTGATGGTGGACGGCGATCCGTTCGGCCTTCACGGCCAGCGCTCCCGCCACCGCGTAGAGCTCCTGCTCGAGGTGGGGGAGGTCGCGGCGGGTGGTGGTCCGGTGTTCGATGATCGCCGGTGTGTCATCCGGCTCCCGGCCGGCGGCGTCGGCGATACCGAGGAACGTGACGGCGGTGGTGCCCGCGGCGGTGGGTGCCGGGGCGGTGCACCCGATCGGGAGCTCTGTCCGGGTCACCGAGAACCCCTCAGAAGCCTGGAGGGCCCGATGGACGTCCCACAGCCCGAGGAACTCCGACTGCTCCGACCCGGCCATCGCCCTCGCATGAGAACGCATGACGCCCCCCGGGTCCTCGTCGAGGAGGGCGACGGCCATGGCGGCGTGGAAATGCGTCCCCATGGCCAGGGCGGCGGTGGCGGGCTCATCCAGGTCCCCGTCACCCTCGCCGAGCTGGAAGACCGCCTTCCAGGCCACACGACGGGGACACTCCGCCAGGTGCGAGAGCGTGCCCTTCCCCAGTACCACGCTCGGGGTCCCCGAAGGCGGAGGCCCGGTACCGAGGGGCGGGTACTGGCGACAGAGCGAGACCCGGTCGCATCGCCAGCAGTGGAACCCGCCGACGTAGGTGTTCTTGTCGACCTCTTGGCGGCCGATGGTGAACAACTCGTCGACGAGGTGTGCTGCCCGTGTGGGGTCGATGGTGAGCGAGTCGACCTGGCCCGGGTCGAGCATCACCTCGACGTAGTCGGCGTCGGGCTCACCCCCCACGGTGATGATGGCCCGCTCGTCCTCGCTCGTCGGGTTGCGCAGCTTGACCTTGAAGTGCTCGGTGGATTCATCGTCGTGGGCCAGCGAGAGCTGGATGGCGACCGTCAGGTAGGCGTCGTCCCGCGCGACGGACGGACCGATGACGCCGAAACCGGCGCGACCCCCGGGCCCGACGTGCCTGCGCCACGACCGGAACGCCCGGGAGCAGAGCTCGCGCTGGACCGGGTCGAGCGCCGAGAAGAGGTCATGCTCGATCCGCCCGACGTCGGCCGGGGTGCCGTCGACGTACCACTGGGTGATCGCCTCCATCACGGCCTTCCACCGCACGAGGGCGTTGTCGGGGCGCTTGGTTCGACGGGGGAGGGTCGAAGCCGGGCACACCGCGAGGAGCCGCAGCACGTCCGGCCGCAGGCGTCTCGGCTCCCCGGTGTACATGGAGCCAATTCAACCATCGGGAGGGCGCGGATGGGCCCCGGCGTGTGCCGGGGCCCACAACGCCGGACTATCGGGTCCGGTTGACCGCTTCTTCGATCCTGTCACGGGCCGCGTTGGTGAGGTGGGCGACGAGGTTGCCCTCGCTCACACCGTGTTCGGCGGCCACGTCGGCGATGCTCTTGCCTTCGGCGAGGCCCTCGACGAGGTCACGGACGTCGATGCCGATGACATCGGCCGCCTCCTTGAGGAACCCTCGAACGTGGCGATCAGGGAACGGGCGGTCGTGGTCCGGGCGCTCGTGGGGCGTCGTCACGAATGTCTCGATGCGCTCGGTGAGGCCGTCCTTGATCTCCTCTGCTCTCTCGGCGGAGATACGGCCATCGGCAACCGCCTGGTCGATGTCGGCTTCCGCCGCCTCGACGATCGCGGCAACGAGGCCGGCGTCATGATCGGTGAGGTCGGCGAGCACCTGGCCGTCGGCCAGGGCTTCGAGGACCTCCGCGGGCTCGAGGCCGAGGTACTCGGCCGCGGCTTCGACCATGTGCACGATCGGCCGCCGATGGGTACGGGGACCCCGGGCGTCCTGCTGATCGGCGGCCTCGACCACGGCGGTCTCGTCCTCGGCGGCGGCCCGTTCGATGTCGACGAATCCTCCGGCGAAGAACCCGCCGGCCACGAAGGCGATGCCCACGAGCACCGCTCCAATCGACTTCCACATGAGGTGTCTCCTTTCACTGCTACACCGTCGAGCCAACTGTGGACGGCGCGGATGAAGCAGACCTGAAGTGCGCGTGAGAATCGTCTGAGACCGTGTGAGCGTCTCAGGAAGGTTCGGGGTGGACGTCGTGGGCGTACCGTTCGGCGAAGCGCCGGAGCACCTCGCCCGGGTCGGCGTGGCGTCCTTCCACGTGCTTGGAGAACAGAACCTCCCCGTCCACCGCGACGTCGAAGACGCCCTTGTCGCCCCCGATGATGCGGAGTTCCCCGATGATGTGTCGGTGACCTCCCAACAGATCCCGCACCGTGCTCACGGCACGGTCGGAATAGTCTCAGGGGACGCAGTACGTGAGGTCGATGCGGTACACAGGGCGATGCTAGTGCTGTGTCCGCGAAGGCCTGCGCGGGTGCTGTCGAGTCAGGATGGTTCCTCGCGCGGACGCAGCACCAGCCACCTCGTCGGCCACTAGCCTCGCCCGGTGCCACACCTTCGGGCCGCGGGGCGTCCACCCCAGTGGCTGCTCTTCACGATCACGATCATCGGGATCACCCTCATCACCCCCATCGCCCCGGTGATCCCCGACATCCTCCGGGCGTTCGAAGCGTCCGAGACCGCGGCCGGCCTCATCCTCGGCTCGGCGACCGCACCCGGCATTGTGCTGGCGCCGGTCATCGGGGTCCTCGCCGATCGCCACGGGAGGCGACGAGTCCTGGTGCCGTGCCTCCTCGTGTTCGCCGCGGCCGGGACCATCTCCGCCTACGTCCCGACCCTCACCTGGCTGGCCGTGGCCCGTTTCCTCCAGGGCATGGGCGCGGCGGGCCTCATCAACCTCGTGGTCGTCCTCATCGGTGACCACTGGGACGGCCTCGATCGCGTGCGGGTCATCGGGCGGAACTCCGCGGCGCTCACGGCGGGCCTGGCCTCGATCCCGACGGTGGGAGGCTTCATGGCGGACGCGTTCGGATGGCGGGGTCCGTTCTACCTGTACCCCATCGGGTTCGTCGTGGCGTTCCTGGCGTGGCGTTACCTTCCAAAGGACCGACCGACGGCTTCGCTGTCGGTCCGCGAGCAACTCCGGGCATCGTGGGTGGTGCTGAAGACGCCGGTGGTGGCGGGCCTCGTCTTCCTCATGATTGGGATGATGGTCGCGGTCTTCGGCCTCATCCTGACGGTGCTCCCCTTCCACCTCGAGGAGGAGTTCGGCCTGTCGGCGGGCGGTCGGGGTGTGTTTCTCGGGCTCCCTTCCCTCGTGTCGTTCTGGGTTGCCCTCAACGCCGGGCGGATCGCCCGACGGTTCGGGCGGGGGCGGGCAGTGACCGCCGGGATCTTCGTGTTCGGACTGTCGTTTGCCGTGCTCGGGAGCCCGCTGCCCCTGATGGTCTATGCCCTCGGCGCCATCCTCTGGGGCTTGGCCGAAGGTCTCGTCTTCCCCCCCACGCAGGACCGGGTCGTCGAGGCCGCCGACCACCAGAGCCGGGGTACGGTCATGGCGGTGTGGGTCGGTGGACTTCGGCTCGGCCAGTCGATCGGCCCGCTCCTCGGGGGCGTGGGGCTCGTCACCATCGGCGCGGCAGCCAGCTTCTACGTTGGCTCGGTGGTGGTGTTCCTGATGGCCCTGGCGGCGCTCGTCGGCCGACGCCGACTGGCGATGCCCTGAATCGGGGAACCGGTGGCGGGGCCGGGGCGTCCAAGTGTCATGGCAGGCAGCATGGGCACCCGTTCGGGGAAGTTCGGTCTCAACAGACCGCGCGGTATGCTGCATGAGGCGTCACGCGGTGTGATACTCATGCGAGGAGAAGGCGTGGAAGACCGAGTCCCCGACCTCATCGGCCCGGCGCTCCGGGAGCGCCTCGGTGGGTTCTCGCGCGGTGGGAGTTCGCTCTCGGAACGATTGGGTGCCCTCCAGGCCGTCACCGACGTCCAGATCACCGTCGAGTCCGACCTCCTGACGATCGAGATCGACGAGCGCTAGCGCCGGGACCAGTCACGGACCGGGAGGTCCGAGACGGCGAGGTGGCATCGGTACCGCCATCGGTGGTCGGCGACGGCGGGGTCGTTGATCCGCTCGTTCGTGGGATCGGGGCCGGCAGCACCGGGCACCGTGGCCAGCAGATCCTGGAGTTGGAACATCGCCAGCATGGCCGGTGAGGCGAGGTGGGAACCGACGATCGCGGTGCACACGTCGGGGGTGGCCTCGAGGGGGGCGTCGCCGCTGCCTCCCAGCACCTCGGACCAGTAGCGCCGGGCCGCGCTGCGCGCCTCCGACCACCAGAGGCGAATGGGGGCCATGTCGTGGGTGTCCGGGGTCACGACCGACAAATGCGGCGCGTCGCCTGGATCCGACCGCCACTCACCAGGCCTTTCCGGCGTGCGCTCGACCGCGACCCTCAGGACCCCGAGATCGGCCATGAGGGCGGGCACCATCTCGGGGACCATGGCGAGGTCCTCCCCGCACGGAAGGAGCGGCGTGACGTCGGTGACCGCGGGCAGCGTGCGCATCCCTTGGGCGCGCCACAGGCCGGTGTGCCGATGGTGGAAGAAGTCGATGGCCATGGCATCGAACGCGTCCCGCTCGTGGGGGGCCAGGCGTTGGTAGGCCTCGGTGGCCTGCCACGAGGCCCGAGGATGATGGCCGCCGGGCACCTCCATGAGCGGGGCGTCGGCCCGCAGGTCGAGGAGATGCCGGGTGACGGTGGCGCGGTTGCCGAGCCCGTCGAACGCCCCGGCTTCGGAGGCGTCCACGATGGCAGCCTGGCTTCCGAGGCTGTCGGAGAAGCGCAAGGCGGCGGCGTCACCGGTGAAGCAGCGCTCGCGCACCGCGGGAGCGGTCGCTCCGAACCGGCGATGGAGGACGTCCATGTCGATGGTGGGCCGGCTCAACCAGGCGATGTCGGCGCCGGGGAGGTGTGTCATGAGCTCCTCACGGTTCAGTGGCCGGCACGGCCGGAGCACGCCCAGAAGGCCGTCGACGGCGCCTTCGGGGATCTCCCAGACGCGGAAGAACGCCGAAACCTGGCCGATCCGGTAGGCGTCGGCGTAGCGGCCCATGGCGACGAAACGACCCTTCCACCAGGCGTACCCATCTGCTGCCATGGCGTCCCAGTCGTAGGTGGTGACGCCCCAATCCCGTCCTCGGATGGCGGCGTCGTCGGGTGGGGCACCGACTCGCGTGCCAACGAGGAAGAGCTCAGGGCGCGTCCATGTCTCCACGCCGTTGGCGGCGACCCCGATCGGGAGGTCACCCTCGATGGCGATGCCCAGGCGGTGGACCTGCTCGACGGCGCTTGTGAGTTGGCGGTGGAGGTGGAACTGGACCCAGCACCAGAACTCGAGGTCTCGATGCTCGGCGTCGGAC
>JBFKVA010000048.1:0-16173 GCA_041635475.1 Acidimicrobiia bacterium
GCCCTCGCCCAGCGACTGGCCCGCGAGGAGGTCTCGGGCCGAATCGAGCAGCTGCGGAACGAACTGGAGGCAGAGATCAGGCGTCGGCTCGTTGCCGACAGGGGGCGAGAAGCCGTCGCCAAGACCCTCCGCCGACCGCTGGTGGAGGATCTGGACCTCATGCATGCGACGCGGGCCGACATGGATGCCATCGAGGCGGTGATCCGCCCCCTCACCCGCAAGCTGGCCACCCGGCTCGCCCAGCGACGCAAGCGACGTCGCGACGGCCGGCTCGACTACCGAAGGACCATGCGCCACTCCCTGGCGGCCGGCGGCGTGCCCATCGAACCCGTCTTCAAGGCACCCAAGATCGCCAAACCGGAGCTGTTCCTTCTCTGCGACATCTCGGGGTCGATGGCCACGTTCGCCCGGTTCACGCTCCAGTTCGTGTACGCCATGAACAGCCACTTCAGCAAGCTGCGGTCGTTCGCGTTCATCGACTCCATCGACGAGGTCACCGACTACTTCAGCGTCGGCGTCGACTTCCCGTCAGCCCTGCACCGGGTCTCAACCGAGGCCGAGGTGGTGTGGATGGACGGCCACTCCGACTACGGGCGGTCGCTCGACCAGTTCTGGAAGCGCTACGGGCAGACCCTCACCCCCCGTTCGACCGTGATCATCACCGGCGACGCCCGCAACAACTACCGAACGCCCCACGCCGACGTCCTGGGGGGGATCCGGTCGGCGGCGCGGGGGGTGTACTGGCTCAATCCGGAGCCCCGTTCGTACTGGGACACCGGCGACTCGGTGATGTCGTCGTACGCCCGGCATTGCGATGCCGTGCGGGAGGTGCGCAACCTCCGGCAACTCGAGCAGTTCGTCGGGGAGATCGCCTTGCCCCGCCCCAAGGTGCGCGGATGAGCGGAGTGGATCGTGCCGCGGATGCCCGCAGGCCTGCTGATAGGCTGCGGGCGGAAAGGCAATGACCACGAAACGCGTCCTGATCGTCGAGGACTCGCCGGGGATTCGGCGTCTCATCGAGGTGAGTCTGCGTCCGATCGACGTCGAACTCATCGCCCGTTCCGATGGGCCGTCGGGCCTCGAGGCGATCCGGGAGGAGACTCCCGATCTCGTTGTGCTCGACATCGGGCTTCCGGGGATGGACGGGTGGGAGGTGCTGCGCCACCTCAGGAGCGCCCAGGAGACGGTGTCCCTGCCCGTGGTCGTGCTGACCGCCCATGCCGAGGAGGAGTCCCGCCGGCGAGCGGACGAGGGTGGAGCCGATGCGTTCATCACCAAGCCGTTCCATCCGCAAGCGTTCCGGGCCGCGGTGGCCGAGTTCCTCTCCATCGAGGAGTGACGGGCGGCCCTGACGCACCCCTTCCTCCTTGGGCCCCGCTGGGATACGCTCGGGCCGATGGCTGGTCGGGTTGAAGGGAGGCCCCTGTGCTCCGGGTTGCCCTTGTGGTGCTCGTCGTCGGATGGTTCGTCCCGGCGTCGGGCGGTGAGTGCATCGGCTTGGCCCAACCGGTGCCCGGCGACGTCGTCGCGTCGTTCGCCCCCGAGGGGACGTACGCTGGTCATTGGGGTGTCGACTTCGCCGCGGAGCCGGGATCGGTGGTCACAGCGCCCGCCCCGGGCACCGTGGCCTTCGCCGGCAGCGTCGTGGACAACATGGCGGTGACCGTGGACCACGGTGGTGGCGTGGTGAGTACCGTGTCCTACCTCGGCGCGCTCGGCGTCCGCCGGGGGCAGTCGGTGATGGCGGGGGTCCCCCTCGGGTTGTCGGCGGAGGCGCACGGTGAGCCCGTGCTGCACTTCTCGACGCGGATCGACGACCGCTATGTCGACCCGGGGCCCCTCCTCGGATGTGTGTGGGTGGTGCCGGGCGACGCGCTGCGGCTTGTGCCATGAGGCCGATGACTGGCGCCCGGAGGCCGTTCACGTACCCTTGCGGGGATGCACGTCGCGGTCTTCGGTGGGACATTCGATCCGCCTCATGTCGCCCACCTGGTCGTCGGGGAGGCCGCGTACCGCCAACTCGACGTCGAGTCGGTCCTCTTCATTCCGGCGGGTGAACCATGGCAGAAGTCTTCTCGGTCGGTGACGCCGGCCGCTCACCGCCTGGAGATGGTTCGACTGGCGGTGCAGGGAACGCCGTATTTCGCGGTGGATGACCGCGAGATCCGCCGCCCAGGTCCCAGCTACACGATCGCGACGGTCGACGAGTTGCGGTCCGAAGGGTTGGAGCCGACGATTGTGCTGGGGGCCGACGCCGCCGCCGGGATGACCTCGTGGCGTCGCGCGGAGCGGCTGGCCGGGGTGCGGGTGGCCGTCGTGGCGCGCCCGGGCGTCGACCGGGCGGCGGTGGCGGACGGCGTCGTGGGCGAGTTGGTGTGGCTCGACGCCCCGAGCCTCGAGCTGTCGGGGACTGAGCTGCGGGACAGGGCCGCGTCCGGTCACAGCTTGCGGTTCATCGTCCCGGACGCCGTGTGTGCGTACATCTCCAAGGAGCGGGTCTATGGTCGATGATCGGCTGCCGTCGACCCGCACCCTGCGGCGCATCGCCGAACAACGGCGTCGCCGCCGCGCCCGGCGGCGGGTGGCGTGGGCCGCCGTGGGCGCCACGGCGATCATCGGCGCCTCCGTGGTCGGTTCGGTGTTGTGGTACACCCGCCCGGTCGCACCCCAGCCGGTGGAGACGGTCCCGGTGATCAGCGGCGCCGGCGAATCGGTCCTCATCGTGCTCACCGACGGTGACACGGCGGTCGGCTTCGGGCTGGCGGCAGCCCATCCCGGTCTCCAGGACCGACTGGTGCTGTTGCCGACGAATCTCCTCACGGTCCTGCCCGGGTTCGGTTCCTGGGAACTCCGCCTCTCGAACGAGTTCGGCGAGCCGGGCCTGGCGGCCACCTCGGTCGCCAACCTGCTCGGCGCTCGCATCGATGGCACCGTGCGGATTCCGGTCGGCGTGATCGCCGACGCCCTCGATGGGGTGCCCATGAACCTCGACACACCGGTCCTCGAACTCCAGGGCGACGAGCAGGTGGTGGTGGCGGCGGCGGGTGAGCGGGAGCGGGACGCCGCCCACGTCGCCATCATCCTCGGGGAGCAGGGGACCGATGACCAGCTCACCTGGCTCGTGCGACAAGGCGTCGTGCTGGATGCCCTCTTCGAGCGCATCGCCTCGACCGCCGGGTTCGTCGACACGATTCTCGAACGATCCAGCGGCGACCTGACCCTCGCCCGGGGCGTGCTTGCGGCGATCGCGGCCGACCCGGACTCCCGCATCACCGCGGCCCAGGTGCGCCCCGTCGCCAGCCTCGGCGGCACGGACGAGCGGTACCAGCTGCCGGTGGATGATGCCGAGGCACTCCTCGACCAGCACGCTCCGTACCTGCGTATCGTCGAAGGCGAACGGCCGAGGCTGGAGATCCTCAACGGGACCGGGCGGGTGGCGGTCACGCCACCCATTGCCGCCAAGCTCGTGTCCGAGGGCTTCCGGGTGGTCCTCACCGACAACGCCGACCGAAGCGACTACGAGGTGACGCGGATCGTCGGGCACACGTCGGCCAACCAGGCCAGCGCCTTGGCCGTCCATGCCGTCCTCGGGTTCGGCGAGGTCCGGCTCGAGGTTCGCCAGCCGAGTGGCATCGTCGACGTCACTGTTATCGTCGGTGATGACTTCTCCTGATGCCAGAGCCCTTGATCGACACGAACCAGCCCACGGCCGACGAACAGGCCATTGCCTACGCCCGGCTGGCCGCCGAGGCCCTCGACGACAAGAAGGCCCTCGACATCGCGCTGTTGGACGTCGGCGACCTGCTCCAGATCACAGAGGTGTTCGTCATCGCCAGCGGCACTTCGCGCCGTCACGTGCTCACATTGGGTGAGGAGGTGGCGGAGAAGCTGCGGGAGGGGGGTCATCGGCCGCTGCGCGTCGAAGGCGCCGAGGAAGGCGAGTGGGTACTCCTGGACTTCGGGGACATCGTCGTCCATGTCTTTGCCGAACGGCCCCGAGCCTTCTACGACCTCGAGCGTCTGTGGGGGGACGCACCCCGGATCAGCTGGGAACCCCGGGTCGCCCAGGGCTGACCCACTGCTATCCTTCCCGCCCTTGGGGCTGTAGCTCAGCTCGGCAGAGCACTTGACTGGCAGTCAAGGGGTCAGGGGTTCAAATCCCCTCAGCTCCACTTTCGGAATCCCCAGCGAATTGCTGGGGATTCTCTTGTGTCCGGCCCAAGCCTTCGGTGGAGCCACGGGAGTCCCGGCGCCCACCGGGCACCAATCGGTGGCCGGCATCCTGTACCCGGTGGTGCGCAGTCTGGACCCCACCGGGAGAGGACGACAAGGCTGGACCGCCAGGTGGAAAGCACCCCTGAACGCCTTCGCTATCACCTTCGAGGGCCGCATCTTCCCTACCCGGAACTGGATCAATGCCGACAGCCAGTTCACCGAGAATCGGCCAGTCCCACCGGGAGGCGCCACTCGAGGCGAATCATGCCTCCCAGCCGGCTATGGGCACCTCCGAGAGATCTAGTCACCTGTATGTCTGTGCTGTCAGTGACCGCTTGTCATCCGCTTTCGAGTTCCCTCTTTTGGGCGAGCAGTGCGGCTTCGACCCTGCTTCGGACGTGGAGCTTTTGGAGGACGTTGGTCATGTAGTGCTTTACGGTCTTTTCGGCAAGGAAGAGCTGCTCTCCTATCTCCCGGTTTGTTCGGCCTTCGGCAACCAGCTCGAGGATGTCTCGTTCCCGTGGTGTGAGTTGTTCAATCGGGTCGGCTTTGTCCCCTGTTGTCATCTCATGGAGAATGCTGGTGGCGAGGGCGGGCGTGATGTACACCTCACCGTTTGATACTGCTCTGACCGCGTGGACGAGGCCGTCTGACGGCACTCCCTTGAGCACATAACCTCTTGCTCCGGCCTTCAGTGCATCCAAGAGATCATCTCGATTCTCGGAAACGGTGAGGATCAGAACAGCCGTCGCTGGTACGGAGGCTGCGATGCGACGGGTCGCTTCGATGCCTCCGCCTTTGGGCATTGTCAGATCCATGAGTACGAGGTCTGGCAGCAGATCTGCTGCGAGTCGTGCGGCTTCCATACCGTCTGCTGCCTCGCCGACGATCTCGATGTCGGGCTCCGATGACAGGGAGTGGACCACTCCCTCGCGGAAGAGTGGGTGGTCGTCGGCAACCACTATTCGCAGGGGCTCAGTCATTGGCTTCGTCCGTCGTCAGCGGGACTGTCGCTTCGACGACCGTGCCTTGCCCCGGCTCGGTGGTGATGATGAAGGTGCCGCCGAGCAGCTCGACACGTTCTCGCATCCCTACAAGGCCCAAGGTCGTGCCGTTGGAGGCCTGCGTGAGGTCGAAGCCTGAACCCGTGTCAGAGACCACGACCTTCACTCGCTCGTCAGTCCCCTCGATACTGACTCTCCTCGACGCGGAACCCGCGTGCTTGAAGCTGTTAGCCAGCGATTCCTGCACCACTCGATACACGGTGATACTCGTGGGAGGAGAACCTGAGACTGCTTCTCCCTCGTGTTCAAACGGTATGGACTCGCCCGAGATGAGTTCATAGTCGCTCACCGCCCGTAGAGCAGCTTCTCTTGGTGTGAGATTCTCGACGTTCGGCGTGCGGAGACCCTGGCTGATCGCACGCATGTCAACCAAGGCCGAGTTGAGCGCGTTTTGCAGACGTGCAATGTCCTTTGGGCTCCCGCGGCCGTTGCGGTCCAAGGCCTCGGCGACTCTTTCGACTCGCAACAGAGCCAGTGATACGTTCTGGGCCGGGCCGTCGTGAATATCTGCGGAAATGCGTCTGAGGAATCTTTCGTTGAGGGTTGTAGTTCGTGCCGCGGCCTTGTTGACGCGAGCTTGGAGTTTTCGGTTCTCCGCGAGCGCCCCCTGAAGGTCGCTGAGGTTCTCGAGCAACTCGGACCTTTGGATCCGGATGGTTGAGCTGGCTCGCTGCACCATGCCGATGAGGAGCAGGTACATGGCGACGGTGGCGATGCCAACTATCAGCCAACCAGTGATCTGAGCGCTGCGGATCTCATCTTCTAGGGCGTCTGGCAGTTGGTAGAACTCAGAAACGGCGAAGACGGAACCAGAGCCTTCGCTCCGGATGGGAGCGTAGGTTTCGATCAGTGTCTCCCATCTGTTCCTCTCGTACTCGTTCTCCTGCTCGGCGAGGTCGCTGATCTCCGACACCACTTCACCGCTGAAGGCGTCCCGAAGCTGGTCATCCATGACGAAGGTCCGGCCAACCAGATCAGCGTTGGGGCTATAGAGAATCTCGCCTTCCGGTGACCACACTTTGAAGGAGACGACCTGTTGACCTAGGGGGGTGCCAGTGAGCAGCCGATCCAGCCTAGATCTCTGGGACGGTGACAGCTCCCCTGTTGTCGGGAGTGCCTGGACGAGTGGACTGACAAAGCTGTCCACGTAGAGCGCGGTCACACCCGCCGTGCGGGTGATAACCGCTCGCTCGACGGCCGACGAAACCCACACCCCAATCGTGACCATGCCAAGGACAAGAACACCGAGGCTCAATACGACGAACTGCCCAGTGAAACTGAGCCTGTCGAGCAAGGGGATACGCATGAGCGCCTTAACCAGGATCCGGTGTTCTCATTGTATGGGAAGAGCCATGAGACCAAGGTCGGAACCGCACCAGACCAGGGCCGGTATTGAGATCCAACCACTGGCCCTACCGAAACAGCGCCCTCTCTCATACCGTCTCCAGCAGAAGGTTGAGCGAAAGGAAAGGAGCAACACCGTGAAGAACGGACGCTACTTCGGGCTGTTGATGGTCTGTGCCCTTGCACTTGCTGCCTGTGGCACATCCGGAGCCACCCCAGGCGACGTGACATTCGATGTCGAGTTGATAGAGGTGAAGGGGGCCACCGACGGTATCGCTCCCCCAAGCGCCGACCCGACGTCGCTGTCATCTGGCTACGGCTTCAAGCCACCCGGCGAATACGACGCCGACAACCCGGACAAGTGGCAAGTAGCCACCTACATGTTCTCCCCAGCCGCCATGTCAGTCATACAAGGAGATGAGGTGACATTCAGGTTCTTTGGCGTCAACGGAGACCACCACACAATGAGGTTGGTCGGACCCGACGGCTCGACTGTTGTCGAGAACTTCGACATGAGCCGAGGACAAGAGAAGCTGGTGACGTTTACCGCCGACCAGCTGGGCCACTACAAGCTCTTCTGCTCCACTCACAGCCCGACCATGACAGCGGACATTCTCTCAGTGAGCGGATGACACTGGACTGACACATGCTGGATCGGCCATCAGTCAGACGAGGCGGCGGCCGCCCCAGTATGTGCGATCAAGGAGGTCGGAGTGAAGACGAAACCAGCAAAACCCTCCCGTGGGATCGAGCGCCGGCCCCCTTGGTGCCGTGGTCCGTGACATCACTACAGGAGTGCTCCTCGCTGACGTGTCAGAAGCAGGCCCAGACTTGGACCGTCGTTCACTTGACTAGCACGAGATGTGGTGTTGGCGTGCTTCGGGAGCCACTCCAAAGAAGCACGCCCACTGGATGCTTCCGCGCATCGCGATCACGGTGTCATCTTCGACACAGTCGAACACTCCGCCGGCGTAAGATACGTTCACCGACTCTCACAACTGGCCAGAACCGATCTACCGATTCACATCAGAACCCGCACTCCCTAACGCCCAGCGCACCAGGGCATGTTGACTCGATGGGATGTATGCGACCATCGAACACCGCTCATCGGGTGCCGAGTGCGACACAGAAGTGAGAATGAGGCTTGAGCTTTCGTGTAACCAGACTGCTGCTCCTTCCTTTGCTGTGGCTCGCTGTCGCTTTCCCGGGGGTCATGCTCTTGGAGGACACGATGCTGGCTGTAGGGGAACCTGTCTCGCTGCTATGTGGGCACAGGGTCGTTGCCGGGCCGGACCCTGTCGTTCTTCAGTCCCAGGCAATTCGTGTGGCACTAGCTACCGACGAGGAATGGCGTGAAGTTGTGCCGGACCCGGAGGGGTTGCAGGCCAGGCGGACCCTGGCCGACGCCGGGGGTCTCTTCAGGGGTGTCGGCTTGTACTTCGTGCCCGTCCAAGTGCTCGAACTGGAGACTTCTGACCATCTGAGCACAGTCGGCGAGCTCTTCGACGAGATTGAGGTGGCGGGTCTGAATGGGCAGTTCGATGTGGTGATTCTGCTGACTGCGCAGAGCCGGTCTACTTCTCAGGACGGCAAGGCCGTTGCGGGTGGCCGTCACGCGGTGGTTGCTCATCACCCAGAAGCGCCACAGCGGGATGCGCTAGTGCTGGCCCATGAAATCGGCCACCTCTTCGGTGCCCACCATGGCTGTGATGTGCCCGGACAGGGAGGGTTGATGAAGAGTAGAGGTTTCGACGGCGGGGATTTGATTTGTCCCTGTACGCGCAGGGTGCTCGAGATGAACGCCTACCGCTTCCACACCGGCCAACCGTGATAGAGGGAGTACGGGCTCTCGATTCGACTGTAAGGAGCGTGCTGGTTGTCCTCATCGTTGCGAGCATCGTGGCAGTCGTACCCGGACTGCTGTACGCGTGGAACGCCGTCGGAGAGGTGTCAGCCGAGGTTGAAGCAAGCGGCCTCCGTCTCGCACAACTCGCCTCTGCCCAGGCTGACCGCCTCCTCTCCGAGGCCTACTTCGAACTCGAGGTCGTTGCGCAGTTGGTCGACTTCGATTCGGTCGATGATGAAACAACGGCGATCGAAATCGGACCCACCGGCCGGTTGCGGGTCAGCAGCTTCCACACTGCGATAATCGTTATCGATCCTTCGGGCCGCATCCTGGCCGAGGAACCCGTCGGACGCCTAAGGAACGCACGCGTTGCGCGTGTAGCGGCCGAAGTCGAGCGTGAAGATCGCGCCGTTACCGAACCGTGGATAGACCCGGTCAGTGGACATGTGGTGGTCGGACTCAGCGTTCCGGTTTTCGACAACGACGGAACTCGAACTGCGTCTGTGGTCGGCATCGTCGATCTTTCGGAGCCATTGATCGCCGATCTCGTGATGCCGGCAGCAAGACTAGGGCTCACAGGCCATGCTGATCTCCTCGACGAACGTGGTCTCGTACTCGCTTCCACCGAGGCAGGCCACGTCATGACCCGTGGAGACCACCCTGAGTTCTATGGTCGCGCGGTCGCCGAGCGCATCCCCGTCGTGGAAAACGTCGTTCACGAGTTGGACGCGAATGCACTCGATCGGTCCCCCCGCCACATCATGGCATATGCACCACTCCGCAACGCTCCCTGGGGTGTTGCGATGGGGGCCAGCGAGGAAGAATCACTCGCGGTGGTTCGGCGCCTTGGACTGCGGTTGGTCGCCGCTGGCGTCGCCTCTACAGCCGCCTTGGCGCTCGGGATCGGGTTCGTGGCCCGAGACCTCCGAGCAGCCGCCAGGCGCTGCGAATCTGCGCGATGAAACTGACCGAAGACGTTGATCGCGCCGCGCCTCGCGACCTCTTCGATCTCAAGGAACTGGCACAGCTGAGCGTGCTTGGTGAGGAAAGCCTCGAGCTAACCCGACATCGGAATCCCCGTGAAGACGGGGGATTCTTGGCGTCGAGGGACATGATCCGACAAGTGGACGAAGGTCCCAAACCCGACAGCAGCCCCACACGCCGCACCGCTTGGCCGTCCGCTCTGGTCGTGAGTGCAGCGGTATGGTTCCTCTGCGTTGAACGGAGGACAGCGATGGCAAAGGGTTATCTGGTCGCCCACATTCGGGTCGACGATGAGGAAGCGTTCAAGCAGTTCGGGCCCATGTCGGGCGCGGCGATCCGGGAGCACGGAGGACGCGTCTTGGTGCGCAGCCCGGTCGGCGATGTGCAGGAAGGTTCGATGAAGCCATTGACGATCGTGGTCGAGTTCGACAGTCTCGAGGCGGCCAGACGCTTCTATCGCTCCGACGCCTACACCGAGGCTCGGCACTTGCGCGAAGCGTGCTCGGAAACGGACCTGATGCTCGTCGAGGGCCTCTGAGGGTTGGGGACGGCTTGATCTCCTCCCGCGGTGGAGATGCAGAAGCGGATGGGCTCGGCGTAGGTTCACGGCGCGTCGGACAGCAGGAACCGCCACGAATCACCTGTGACCGATTGGAGCCGGGTGAAGGGAGGGGCGAAGACCAACAGTGACGCTCGGCCTCCGGGCACCGCTCCAACCCCACAGACCACCGGGAACCAGGGTGAAGGGGCGGGAACAGGCGGGGTGAACCGCCGGTCCGCTGTTGGACCTTCCTCCTCGCCATCGGGGAGTCAGCCCTCCGAAGTCCACCTCGAACGTGGTCGGACGGAGTGCCCGTGCCACGGTGACCAAGAGCGACCCGAGCGTGGCGGAGCCCGCGCTCGGGAGCCCACCCACCCACGTGGGGATTCGCCGTCGGGGAAGCGCAGCAGCCCGAGCGTCGGCATCGGGAAGAGGCCCAATGCCCGCGACCACACCACGACACCGTTGCCGCGGACGGCGGTGGGGGTCAGCTGGTGGGTGGATCGCGGTGGGCGTGGCGTATGAACCGGCGTTGGTGGGGTGGCGAGGTGGGGTCGATGGCGAAGCCGCGGCCGTGGATGATGACGTGGTGGTGGTACCAGCACAGGGTGGTGAGGTTGTCGGGGTCGGTGCGACCACCCTGGGACCAAGGGGTGATGTGGTGGGGTTGGAGACGGGTGGTGCTCGTGCACCCGGCGGCGGTGCAGCCTCGGTCGCGGTTGAGGACGTGGCGGCGGAGTCGGGGGCGGATGACCCTGGTGGTGCGTCCGAGGGCGAGGGTTTGGCCGTGGAGGTCGGTGGCGACCAGTTCGATGGTTCCTTGGCAGAGGGCTTGTTCGAGGATGTTGAGGCCGACTGCGGGTCCTTGTTGGATGGTGATGCCGGCGTGCCCGCGGGTCTGGGCGAGGCGGTGGGCGTCGACGTGGATGGTCACGACCGGCTCCCCGCCGGGTTCGGTGGTCGATCCCGGGGCGGAGAGTGACCGGGCACACACGGTGGTGAGGGCGTCGGCCAAGCGGGCAGCCTGCGACTCCCTGGGGAGGTCGGGGTCGACGGGAAGGGAGTCGGCTTCGTCGAGGAGGGCTTTGGTGACGATGCGTCCGTCGTAGCCGGGGAGGAGTCCTCGGAGGCGCCAGACGGATTCGTCGAGGGAGGGTTGGATGACGAGGTGGCGGGCCTCGTGGGCCTGGTGTTCGGACTGGACGGTGCGTTCCCGGGCGGTGGCGGTGAGTCTACGAACGGCGGTGAGGTCGAGCCGACGGGAGAGGGTGATGGTGTCGGTGTCGGCGCCGGTGGCGATGAGGCGGGCGACCGCAGCAGCGCGGTCGAAGGTCGAGAACCCGTCGGTGAGGTCGGCCTCCAGAGGGGCCTCGGCCAGACGGGCCGTGGCCACCAGCGCGGCTGCGGTGGCCGGTTCCAGGTCGAGGCGCCCGGCGACCCACTCGACCATGGTGCGGCACCCATCGGACCATGCCACCTGGGCTGTATCGAGGTGGCGGATGAGCTCGAGTTGCCGGGCCCGCAGGCGGCCGATCACCCGCTCGTGGGCGAGGAGCTCGGTTTACAACTCGTCGATCGTCGTATCGAACATACGTTCGATGATACCTGGCGGGTACGACAGGAACCGGCGGTCCGACCCCGAGCGTTCTGCGGCGCTGCCCGCGGCCGTGAAGTTCTCTTCCCAGCCGAGCACCCGGGCGCTACGCTCGGGCGCCTCGGCTGACTGGATGACGATGGCGATCGAGTGTGGAAACTGCGGCTCTTCGAACAGTGCGGGCTCGGCGTTCTGCTCGAACTGCGGCACGGCGCTCTCGGTGTCGTGTCCGAACTGCAGCACGCCGAACCCGGCGAGCAGCCGCTTCTGCTCGTCGTGCGGCAACCGCCTCTCGGGCGACGTGCCCGGCACCGAGGACAAGGACTTGGCCCGGTACATACCCGCGGAACTCCAGGCCAAGCTGGAGGCGGCACGCGCCGGACGAACGATGGCCGGGGAGCGCCGGACCGTCACGATGCTCTTCGCCGACATCCAAGGCTCCACCGCGGCGGCCGAGCAGCTTGATCCCGAGGAATGGGCCGACGTGGTCAACGGTGCCTTCGAGCATCTCATCACGCCCGTCTACCGGTTCGAGGGCACCCTGGCCCGCCTCATGGGGGACGCCGTGCTCGCCTTCTTCGGGGCACCGATCGCCCACGAGGATGATCCCGAGCGCGCCGTCCTGGCCGGCCTCGAGATGCTGGCGGCAGCCGGACCGTACGCCCGCGAGGTGAAGGCCCGTTGGGGCATTGACTTCGACCTGCGGGTGGGCATCAACACCGGGCTCGTGGTCGTCGGTGAGGTCGGGTCGGACCTTCGGGTCGAGTACTCCGCGCTGGGCGACGCCGTCAACGTGGCGGCCCGGATGGAGCAGACGGCCCTGCCGGGGACCCTGCAGGTGACGGGCGAGACGCATCGGCTCGTCGCTCAACTTTTCGAATTCGAGGAACTCGAACCGGTCTCCGCCAAGGGGAAGTCCGATCTCATCCAGGCCTTCAGGGTCCTGGGCGTTCGGGAGCGCCCCGCCACGACGAGGGGAATCATCGGCCGGGACGCCCCCCTCGTGGGCCGGGATCGGGAACTCGGGATGCTGCGCTCGGTGATCGACGACGTTCGACAGGGCAAGGGACAGGTGTGTTCGATCATCGGCGAGGCCGGGGTCGGCAAGTCCCGGCTGGCGGCCGCCCTCAAGGCCGACTTGGAGGCTGCCAGTTGCCTCGGCTCCTGGCTGGAGGCCCAGCCGGAGCAGGGTGCCGTGCAATGGGCCGAGGCCCGATGCCTCTCGTACAACACGTCCGTGGCGTACGCACCGTTCGTGGACCTGTTCTCACGCGTGTTCGCCATCGACCCCGAGGACCCGGATGACGTGTCGCGGTCGAAGGTCGCCACCGCCGTCGAGCGGCGCGGGGTGGAGGACGCGGCCGGAGCCGTCGTCTACCTCTGTTCCCTCCTGGGTGTCGACCCGGGTGGTGGCGAAGCCGACATCGTGGCGGCACTCCCCGCTCCCGAGCTGCAGCGAAGGATCTTCGCCGCGGTCTCCGGGTGGGTCGAGGCGTGCTCGCGCTCGGCACCGACCGTCCTCCTCGTGGAGGACCTCCATTGGGCCGACGCCGTGTCCCTCGCCCTCCTCGAGGAGCTCATGCGAACGACGGACCGCTCAATGCTCTCGATCATCGTCCTCACCCGTCCCTACCGCGAGGACGCCTCGTGGCGCTTCCACGAGACCGCGGAACGGGACTTCTCCCACCGGTACACGGCGATACGACTCCGGCCCCTTGACACGGAGTCGGCGGTGGCGATGGTCGACGGCCTCCTTGGCGGGCACGGCGTTCCCGAGGGCCTCAAGGCCGCCATCCTCGCCCGGGCCGAAGGCAACCCTTTCTTCGTCGAGGAGATCCTCCGGGTCATGCTCGAGTCGGGAACGCTCAAAGAACAGGGCGGGACCTGGATCCTCGAGGGCGACCCGGTGCGGGCCTCCCTGTCGGGTGGTGTCTCAGGCCTGCTCACCGCCCGCCTGGACCGGCTCGAGGACTTCTCCAAGCTCGTTGCCCAGTTTGCCTCCGTCCTGGGTCGTGAGTTCGAGTTCGGCGAGCTCGCCTCCCTCGTCGGTGACGAGGAGCGTACGGACGAAGCCTTGGCGGACCTCCTCCGGCGCGACCTCCTCGTGGAGCAAGCCCGGATCCCGAGTCGGACATACGCCTTTCGACATGCCCTCATCCAGGAGACCGCCTACAGCACGATCCTCCTCAAGTCGCGCCGGTCGCTCCACGCCACGGTGGCCGAGCGGCTCATCGCCGGAGAGGCTCCTCCCCAGGAGACCGCTCGACACCTCCTCGAGTCCAAACAGGAGGCGCGGGCCGTGCCGTACCTCGTGGAGGCGGGTGACCAGGCAACCCGTTCGATGTCGCTTGCCGACGCGATTCGGTTCTACGACGAAGCCCTCGAATGGATGCCCGAGACCGGGTCGGTCGAGCTCATCCGACGAATCCACGAGGGCCTGGGGGCCGCCTACACACTCATTCCCGACCTCTCCAACGCCTCGGCGGCGTATCAACGCCTGCTTGAACTCGGCCGAAAGAACGAGGAGCCGTCCCTTCAGATCGCGGCCCTCAACCGGTTGGGCTTCACCACGGCCCTCCTCGGCGGCGACTACGACCTGGCCACAGAGCACCTCGAGGAGGCTCGCCGGCTCGCCCAGGACGTGGGTGACGGGATGGGGCTTGCCGAGTACCACATGAACAGCTGCATGATCGCCACCACCCGGGGCGACATGGAGAAGGCGGCCGCCCACGACGCCGAGACGACCCGTCTCGGGTCGGAGGTTGGCTCACCGATGCTGGTGGTGGGCGGATCCATCCAGCGAGCCCTCTCGCTGGCCCATGCCACCCGCTACGAGGAGGGACTGCGGGCGTTGGAGCAGGCGAGGAAGGTCGTCGGGGACTCCACGAACCCGCTGGCGGTCTCGGGCCTGGCCGGCGCCGAGTACTTCTATCTCACGCGGGAGGGGAGAATCACCGAGGCACTCGAGCGGGCCACGACGGCGGCAGAGTTGGCCGCCCACATCGGCTCGTCGACGGCCAGTGTCGCCTACCTGGAGGCGGGCCAGGCCGCCTTCCTCGCCGGTGACCTCGAGGGGAGCCTGGCGTTCTACGCGCGATCACGCCAGTTGGGTGAGCAGGGGGGTCAGCTCTTCAACGCCGCGGCGTCGACGGCCGGGATGGTCCATGTCTATGTCGGAACGGGACAGTGGGACGAGGCCACCGCCGAGCTTGCGAACGTCGCGCTTGGATACCTCGAGACCCCGATGGGAGAGACGCTTGCCTCCACGGTCTTCGCCGAGCTGGGGTGGGCGGCCCTCGAGCGCGCCGACCTCCGGGAGGCAGCCTCGTTGCTGAGTCAGGGCCTGGCCGGGTCGTCGGCCTCCAAGCTCCTCGAGACTCCCCGGCTCCTGCTGGGGCTTGCCACCGTCCGGATCGGCGAGGGTGACCTGGAGGCTGCCGAGGGGCTCATTTCCGAAGCCGCCGATTTCGTATCCGAGCGGGCGATGGTCCACCTCGGCCCGGATGTCGCCATGACCCGAGGCGCGCTGCTGCTCGCCGCGGGCAGCAGCCGGGAGGCGGCAGAGGTGCTGGGGGACGGTGTGGTGACGGCGGCGGCATCGGGCATCATCGGCATGGAGTGGCGCCTGCGGGCGGCACGTTCGTCCGCGCTCGCCCGGGAGGGCTTCGATGCCGATGCGGCCGAGGAGGCCTCGCACGCCCGCCGGCTCGTGGTCGACCAGGCCAATCGGATGGCCGACGCCGAGATGAGGGAGCGGTTCCGAGCCGTGGCCATGAGCCAGTTCGAGAGCCTGGCGACCGCCGGCTGATTCCACAGCCCGGCCGCACGGGATGCTTCACTTCCGGGTGCGGTATCCCGATACTGCACGTGTGGTGGACATGGCGCATTTGCGGAGGCAACACGAACCGCTCGAGGTCGCCGGGACCCTGCGCCCTTTGGGGGATCCGCCGCCCGGCGTCGACGTGACCCTGAGCATCCGTGAGGGGCGCTTGTCGATCACCGGGGAGCGGGTGGGCGAGTTGGGCACGTGGGACGTCGCCGACGTGGCGGTGTCGCAAAGTGAGGAAGGTTCCGTGCTCTCGGTTGACGGCGAGCACCTCGCGGTCACCTACGCCAGCCAAGCCCAGGAGGAGGTCCTCATCGAGTCCCTCGCCCCTCGGGGTTGGTGGTGGATGATTCTGCCGGCCGTTGGTGGCCTGCTGCTTGCCTTGGCTATTTGGATACTTGCCGTCTGAGTATTGCTATATCGATACAAGACCCAATAGGGTTCGTGGGTAGCACGTAGCAAAAGGATGGCATCAATGTCCGGCGAGAAGGCGATTCGCGAGTACCTCCAATACCTGTCCGACCCGGCGTCGCTTCGTGATGAGGCGGAGGTCACCCGCTTGAACGCCGCCGCCACGGCGGCCGACGACCCGATCGAGCGGCTCAAGCTGCTGTCGGCCGCCCAGCGGGCCCACGACGTCGCCGGCCCCCGTTTCGAGCAGGCCTTCGTGGCCAACGCCGCGGCGTGGGCAGCGGCCGAACGGGTCACGCCGGAAGCGTTCCGGGCCTTGGGCGTTCCTGCCGAGGTGCTGGCGGCCGC
>JBFKVA010000049.1:0-15952 GCA_041635475.1 Acidimicrobiia bacterium
ATCCTCCACTACATCGAGAACGATCGGCGAACGGAGGACGGAGATCTCCTCCTCATCGACGCCGCGGCCGAGTACGGGTATCTCTCGGCGGACATCACCCGCACCTTCCCCGTCAACGGAAGGTTCAGCGGGCCCCAACGAGCCGTCTACGAGGTGGTGCTGGCCGCACTGGAGGCCGGGATCGCCGCCAGTGGCCCGGGCGGGTCGATGGCGGCCACCCACGACCTGTGCACCCGCATCCTCACCGAGGGCCTCGTCGACCTCGGACTGCTCCCCCGGGGCGTGGACGACTCCCTGGCCATGCACCACTACAAGGAGTACTTCATGCACGGCACCGGCCATTGGCTGGGGATGGACGTGCACGACGCCGGGCGGTACCGGGTTGCCGGAGAACCGATTCCGCTCGAGCCGGGAATGGCGTTCACCGTTGAACCCGGGATCTACGTGGCGGCCGACCGGGACACCATCACCTTCGAGTTGCACGAGTACGACGCCGTCGCCCGTCTGGAACGACGCCTCGAGTTGGGCCCGACCAAGGCCAAGGAACTCGAGGCGGCCGAGGCGGAGGGCTGCGAGACCGTCGAGTTCACGATCCCCGAGGCGTTCCGGGGGATCGGGGTGAGGATCGAGGACGACATCCTCGTCACCGCGACCGGGCCGGAAAACCTCACACGCGGGGTCCCCGTGACGATCGAGGAGATCGAGGCGGTGTGCGCCGACGCGTCGCCGCTTCGGGTCTAGCCCCGGGCCCAATCCTCGTCGAAGAAGCGCTGGACTTCGAGTGTGTGACCGTCCGGGTCGGTGGCGAAGAAGTGATGGATGCGATACTCGGGATTGTCGCGGGGCGGACCGTCGCAGGTGGCCCCGGCCGCCACGAACCGATCGAACCAGGCCCCGACCTCGTCGGTCACGATCGTGATGACGACCCCCGAGCGCCCCGGGTCGGCTCGTTCGCAGAGCCCGAGGAACGCCGTGTCGGTCAGGCGGTAGATGCGGCAGCCCCCTTGGTCGAGGACGAGGTCGAGCCCCAGCCCGACCGCGTAGAACGCGCTGGACGTGGCGAGGTCGCGAACCCGCAGGAAGGTGATGTGGGCGTCGACCGGGAGACTCACGGGCGGGTGGGGTCGTGGATGTCCGGCTCGAGGTAGATCCGCCGGGCCATGGGTGAGGCCTCCCGGATGTTGCGCTCGGCCTCGTTGATGAGGTGGACAAGCTGGCGGGTGCCGAGGGCCGGGTCCATCTCGATCTTGGCCCCGACGAGGAGCTCGTCGGGCCCGATGTGCTGGGTCCGCATGTGGAGCACCCGGCGGACGCCCTCGGACGACTCGAGCGCCGCCCGTATGTCGGCTGCGATCGAAGGCTTGGCGCCCTCGCCGATGAGGAGGCTCTTCATCTCGATGACGAGCACGGTGGCGATGATGACAAGCAGGACCCCGATCGAGAGCGTGCCGTAGGCGTCCCACGCCGGGTTGCCCGTGGCCGCTGCCAACGAGACCCCGATGAGCGCCAGCATGAGGCCGATGAGGGCGCCCAGGTCCTCGAGGAGGACGACGGGCAACTCGGGGCTGCGGGCATGGCGAATGAACTCCCACCACGTGCCGGTGCCCTTGCGGAGCCGCGACTCGTGGACGGCGGTCCGGAACGAGTACCCCTCGAGGCCGAGGCCGAGGATGAGCACCCCGACCGCCCATGCCGCGTTGTCCAGCTCGTGGGGATGTCGCAGCTTCTCCACGCCTTCGTAGATGGCGAACAACCCTCCGAGCGTGAAGAGGACGAGGGCCACGATGAACGACCAGAAGTACCGCTCCCGGCCGAATCCGAACGGATGCTCATCGGTGGCCTGCCGGCGAGCGGCTCTTCCGCCGAAGAGGAGGAGGGCCTGGTTGGAGGTGTCGGCCGCGGAGTGGACCGACTCGGCGAGCATGGACGACGAGTGCGTGAAGATCCAGGCGACGAACTTGGCGATGGCGATGCCGAGGTTGGCGAAGAGCGCGGCGACGATGGCCCTGGTGCTTCCTTCCTGCATCGAAGGGAGGATAGGGAACGGCCACACGGGGCGGAAGGCGGCAGCGGACCTAAGCTCATCTCGATGTCGGGCCAAGGGCTTCTCTACACGATCTACGAGCGGCGCCTGCTGCGAGAGCTGGACCCGACCAAGGTGCCCCATCACATCGGCGTCATCCTCGACGGGCACCGCCGATTCGCCCGAGCCGAGGGCCTGGCCGACTACGCGCTCTCCTACGAGCGGGGGATGCGGCGATTCGAGGAGTTCCTCGGCTGGGCGCAGAACCCGCGCATCCCGGCCATCACCGCCTGGGTGCTGTCCCCTCAGAACCTCGCGCGCCCCCCCGAGGAGCTCGAGCCCTACTTCGGTGTCCTCATCGACCTCTTCGGCCGCCTCCCCGAACTGGCGGAGCGCTACGACCTGCGCTTGCGGGCGATCGGGCGCCTCGACCTCCTGCCCGACCATTTGCGGGCGGCAGCCACCGGGCTGGCCGAGGCGCGCCCCAGCGGTTCGGCGACGCTCAACATCGCCCTGAGTTACGGCGGTCGGGAGGAGATCGTCGACGCCACCCGTGCCCTCGTTGACTCGCTCGTTTCCCGAGGGGTGCCGGCCGATGAGCTGGCGGAGCACGTCACGGTGGAGAGCCTCGCCTCCCACATGTACTCGGCGGACATCCCCGATGCCGATCTCCTCATCCGCACCTCGGGGGAGTCCCGCCTCTCAGGGTTTCTCCTGTGGCAGTCGGCCTACGCCGAGTACGCCTTCGTGGACGTGTTCTGGCCGGCGTTTCGGCGGGTCGACTACCTGCGTGCCCTCCGTGACTACGCGGCCCGGGAGCGGCGTTTCGGCAGGTGATGGAGGCCGGGGAGGCCCCTCACCCCGGTTACGGCCCGTCCTTCCATCGCCGGGACAGGTCGTCGGCGCGCTCGTTCCAGCGGTGCCCGGCGTGCGCCTTGATCCACTCGAGGGTGAGGTCGGGTCGGGCCCGGAACGACTCGTAGAGTTCCTTGACGAGGTCGAGGTTCTGCACCGGTCCGGTCTTTCGTTTCCACCCTTTCGCCTTCCACCCCTCGGCCCAGCTGTTGATGGTCTGCACCGCAAGGTTGGAGTCGGAGTAGATCGTCGTCTCGGTGCCGGGCGGCACCAGTTTCACGGCCTCGATGAGGGCGGTGAGTTCCATCCGGTTGTTCGTGGTGTCCGGGTCGTGGCCCCATCGCTCGGCGACGACCTCGTCGTCGTGGACCCAGACCACACCCCATCCTCCCGGGCCGGGATTGGGTTCGCATCCCCCGTCGGTGTACACACCGTCGCCTGCCGTCACATGGTTGCCGGCGTCGGCCCCCCGCCGGCAGTCCCGACATCGGGAGGGTGTCCACCCCGGGTAGCGGTCGAGGACCTGTTGGGGAAGGTCGAACGGGCGACCGCATAGGGAGCAGGTGAAGGTCGGCACCGCTACTCGTCGCCGGCATCGTCGACGGCGAGGTCCTCGAGCAGCCGTTCGAGGACGTCATCCTCGTCGTGCAACTCTGCCCCGGCGACCACCTCCGCCCCGTCCGTCGAGTCCGCGATGTCGTCGAGCCCGGCCGTGACCTCGTCGTGGTCGGGGATCTCCGTCAGGTCCGACTGGGGGGTATCGACGGGTTCGGCGTCGTCGAGGAGCGTGGTCGGTGGGACGGGAGGCTCGGTCGGGGCCACGAGTGGCTTGAACCCCAGGGCCTTCATGCGACCGAGGGCGTTCTCGGGACTTCGGTCCCACCAGGTGGTCCGCAGCCGGAGGGTCGTCTCGTCGTCCCACCGGGCGTTCCAGGGATCGGACGGCAGGTCACCCCGGGCCGCGAGCAGGATGAGGAGGTGCGCCCCTTCGGCTCGAAGCTCGCGGATCTGGTACCAGGAGATGCCGTCCGGACCCCGAAGGGGCCCCCGCAGCGGGACGTGGATGCCGTCGTCGTCGGCCACCAGGAGCCGCCGCGGTGAGACGAACTCCTTCAGGGCGAAGAGCACGAACGCCAGGCCGATGAGGCCGATCATCGCCACGAGGATGTCGTCACGTGCCTCGAAGGCCTCGACCTCGCCTCCCGCATACGCCCAGGCTCCGAGCTGGTCGAGGAACCCGAAGCTGCCCCAGACGTAGTCGATGGCCACGAAGATGAACGGCAGACCCAGGAACCCGAGCAGGAAGGTCTTGGCGATCGAACGCCGCACGGTGAGGCGGAGGGTCCTCACAGGGTCACCCCGAGGTCGATGGGGTGAAGGACCGCGCGGTAGGGGACGTTCCTGAGCGCCATCCCGGCCGCCACGGCTCCCTCCGACCGATCGAAAAGGCAGATGGCCTGGATGACCTCGAGCCCGGCCTCGACCGCGGCCCCGTACGCCTCGAAGAACGCCCCACCGGTGGTGGCCGTGTCCTCGACGAGGCACACGGCGTCGCCGGGGCCCACCGGACCCACCACGCGTCCCCCGGTCCCGTGGTCCTTGGGTGCGGCCCGGATCGAGAACGCATTGAGTGGTCGGCCCGATCGGGTGGCGACGATGGCGGTGGCGAGGGCGACCGGGTCGGCCCCCATCGTCATGCCGCCGATGGCGACCGCTTCGTCGGCCACCAGGGGAGCCACGGCTTCGCCCACGGCCCACGCCCCGGCTCCGTCGAAGGTTGTGCGCCGGGCATCCATGTACCAGTCGGCCACGGCTCCCGAGCGCAGTGTGAAGGGTCCGTCGGTACGGAGCGAGACCTCCCGGAGGTGCGTGATGAGTGGGGCGCGGCGGTCCGACATCGCCATGGAGCGTACCCGTGCCGCACCGGGTGGAGGACCGCGCGTCGGCCTGTTCACCACAGAGATCGCGAAAACCGGCTCAAGATACCGTGGCACTTCGACCACTCAGTGCGCGAAGATGGGGTCCTGCCTCCCGGAAACGTAGGTGAGAACCGGACCACGACGGAGCAGCGCGACACCGGACCCCGAGGCCGGAGTGGAGCCCCGACAGGCGGAAGCGTCTCTCGGGGCTCCAGCGCGATTCGGCCTATCGCGTGATCATCGTGGGCGGGAGGTGGCTCACGTCGCTGAAGGACCGCAGGCTGAAGGCGCGTCCGGGTCCGACCCGGGCGGTCCGCACGAGCGAGACCGAGGCGTGGGCACAGGCGAAACGCTCCCACTCCCAAGGGACGACCTCGAGGTCGAGGAGTAGGCCGAGGAGCAGGGCGTTCGTCCCCTGGTGGGCGACGACGACGAGCGTGCGGTCCGGGAGGTCCTCCTGCCAGATCTCAGGATGGATCGACGAGCGATGGACGCCGATCCCGGCCAGGGCAGCCTCGAACCCGGTGTGGACCCGCTGATGGAACGATCGGAACGACTCACCACCGGGGAACCCTTCCCACCACTCGTCGAGGGGCCGGTTGATGAGGTCGACGAAGGACTGCTCGACGAACTCCTCGGGCTTGCCGTCCCAATGGGCGGGCGTGCCGATCTCGGCCAGGAAGTCGTGGGTGGTGGCGGCGAGGTCGAGGTGGGCGAGGATGGGGGCGGCGGTCTGACGGGCCCGGGGCATGGGGGAGACCCACACGTCGGTCACCCGGCCGTCGAGGAGGGGGTGGGATGGCAGCAGGTCGGCCTGCCCGACTCCCACCTCGGAGAGGTCCGGTGTCGTCGTGGCCCGTCCGTGCGGGGCCCAGGCCGGCTGGGCGTGGCGAACGAGCACGATCCGCACGTCAAGCCCCCTCGGGGAGGGTGAAGCCGTCGCCGACGTCGGCCGTGATGGCCCCTTGGGGCACCTCCAGGGCGTAGCGATAGAGCAACCGCGGCGGGAATCGACAGTCGGGGCCCGCACACGGGTCCATCCGGATGACCTCGAGGATCACGCCGTCCTCGTCGAGGAGGAAGAGATCGAGGGGGGTTGGGGTGCCGTCCATCGTGAACGCGGTCGTGACCGGACCGTCGAAGACGAAGAGCATGCCGTCGAGCTCGCCGAAGTCCTCCACGTCGCGCAGGCCCTGTGATCGTCGTTGGGGGGTGTCGGCCACGGCGACGGTGAGTGGCGACCCCTCGAACAGGATCGTGTCGATGGGAAACCCGATGACATCGCCGGTCCCGGACCGGGTTGGAGCAGGTGTCCCGACTGGGGGGAGGGTGGGCACCGGTTCCGGTGCGCGGTCGGCGACGTCGTCCCTCGCGCATCCAGTCACGGTGAGGGCGAAGGCGACGACGAGCAACGTGCGGGCGGTCACACCCGCGCCCGCATCCAAGCGATGTCTGCGGCCTGTTCGGCCGAACCGCCGGGTGTCTCAACGATGAGGGGGGCCGTGGCGGCCCTCAGCACGGCGTCCAGGTGGTCGACGGGGATGAGCCCGTCGCCGAGGTTGGCGTGTCGATCGCGCCGCGAGTCGAACTCGTCCCGCGAATCGTTGAAGTGGATGAGGTCGATGCCCCCGGTGATGGCGTTGGCCCGCTCCACCACGTCATCGAGTGGCTCACCCCCGGCCCACGCGTGGCACGTGTCGAGGCAGAACCCCGGCCCGAGATCCCCGATCTCCTCCCACAGCCGCTCCATCACATCGAAGCGGCGAGCCATGGCCCGATCGCCCCCGGCCGTGTTCTCGATCAGGATCGGGACGTCGGAGTCGATCGACTCGAGCGCCTTGCGCCACCGTTCGAACCCGACGGTGTCGGGTTCGGCATCGTCCGTGAGGTGTCCTCCGTGCACGATCACCCCTCGGGCCCCGATGGCCGCGGCCGCGTCACACGTGTCCTGGAGGGATTTGCGCGATGGGATGCGCACGCGGTTGTTGGGGGACACGACGTTGATGAGGTATGGGGCGTGGACGTACACCCCGATGCCGGACGAGAGGATCGCGTCCGCGTCATCGCGAGGAGCGGGGGGCTTCCAGGACTGCGGACTCGACAGGAAGACCTGGACGATCTCGGCGTCGCGGGCCGCCGCCTCCTCGAGGAAGCTGGCGCTTGGTACGTGGGCCCCGATCTCCATGACACCGAGGATAGGACCCCTGTGCTCCCTGCCCTGAGCCCTGTGTCCTCCGTGTTCGGTCAGTCGCGAAACATCGACAGCGACCGACTGCGGGTAGGAGGTTCGGCTCGGGTACCCTTCGGTGCCCGCCCGAGGCGGGCCAATCCAGTTACCCGCCCCTGCCCCCTCGTGGGGCCTTCCGCTTCCCGGCGGATGTCCGAAGGAGGTCGATGCCATTGCGCACGTACGAAATCATGACCATCCATCGCCCAGAAATGGCCGAGGATGACGCCCGGGCCCGGGTCTCTGAGATCGAGCAGTTGCTCGCCGCTCGGGGTGCCAGTGTGCGTTCGAGCGACTTCTGGGGGAAGCGCCGCTTCGCCTACGAGATCAAGCACATCAACGAGGGGTACTACTCGGTCGTGTCCTTCGATACCGACCAACTGACCCCCGTCGAGGACCTCGACCGAGCGCTCGGCCTTTCCGACGCAGTGGTCCGGCACAAGATCATCAGGACCGACAACCCGTAGAAGTGGGATTCTGTCGCACCTGTGCGGTATGCATGGGGTGACGGAGGAGCCACGACAAGGAAGGGACCAATGAGCAGCACAGTCACCGTCATCGGCAACCTGGTGGAAGACCCGGAGCTCCGGTACACGCAGTCCGGAACGCCGATGGCGAGTATTCGCGTCGCGTCGAATCGCCGCTACCGGGATCGCAACGACGAATGGCAGGAGCAGACCAGCTTCTTCGGTGGGACGATCTGGCGTGAACTCGCCGAGAACGTCGCCGAGTCGTTGCACAAGGGCGATCGGGTGATCGTGACTGGCAGCCTCGAACAGCGGACGTGGGAGGGCCAGGACGGCCAGAAGCGTTCCGTCGTCGAGCTTCGGATCGATGAGATCGGTCCGAGCCTTCGCTGGGCGTCCGCGCAGGTCAACAAGACCGCCCGCAGCGGCAGCAGCGGGGGTGGGTCATGGGGTGGCGGCAACGATCTGCCCGCCGGCCCCGTCGCCCGCGACGACTTCGGTCCCGACGAGGCACCGTTCTAGGAGAGTACGAATGGCAGAAAAACGAACCCGCCGGCGTCGCACCGACAACCGGCGTTACAAGAAGAAACCGTGCCCCTTCTGTGTGGAGGGAAAGCCGGCCGAGCACATCGACTACAAGGATGTCTCGATCCTCCGCAAGTACATCTCGGACCGCGGCAAGATCCGGGCCCGCCGGGTCACCGGGGCGTGCGAACAGTGCCAACGCAAGCTCGCCCTGGCGATCAAGAACGCCCGTGAGATGGCCCTTCTCCCCTACATAAGCCGATGATGAAGCTCATTCTCGTCTCGGACGTCCCCTCCCTCGGCCAGGAAGGCGACATCGTCGACGTGGCCGACGGCTACGGCAGGAACTACCTCCTTCCCCGCCGCCTTGCGGTCAAGGCGACAAGCGGCGCCATCGAGAACGCGGAACGGCGGGTCCAGGCTCGCATCGAGTCCGAGCGCAAAGCGAGAGCGGCAGCCGACGGGGTTGCCAAGTCGCTCGTCGGGACCCGGGTGGTGCTTGCGGCCCAGGCGGGTGACGAAGGTCGCCTGTTCGGCTCCGTGGGTGTCGCCGACGTGATCGCCGGGATCAAGAAGTTCACCGGCATCGAACTCGACCGCAAGACGGTCAAGCTCGAGGCCCCGATCAAGAGCATCGGTCTCCACGAGGTGACGGTGGTCCTGCACCCGGAGGTGCAGTTCGCCCTCACCCTCGATGTGATTCCGGCGTAGGGGCGAATCGCAACGTGTCGTACCCGCTCGAGGAGATGGAAGGCCCCCCCCGCAGTCCATCGCGCTCCTCTGGTGGACTGCGCGTCCCGCCTCACAACCGAGACGCCGAGGAGTCCGTCCTCGGCGCCCTGCTCCTGTCGATCGACGCCGTGAACGTCGTCATGGACAAGCTGGGGTCCGAAGACTTCTACGTCCCCGCCCACCAGGCCGTGTTCGAGGCGATCCACACGCTGTACAACAGCGGGCAGCCGATCGATGCGATCACGGTGGCCGACGTCCTCCGGCGGAGGGAGGAACTCGAGCGGATCGGCGGACTCGGTTTCCTCACGACGCTCTCCACCGCCGTGCCGACGGCGGCCAACGTCGAGTACTACGCGGCCATCGTCTCGGAGGAGTCGGTGAGGCGGCGTCTGCTCTCGGCCGGGGCCGAGATCGGCCAGTTGGCCACGAGCACCGACCAGGACATCGACTGGGTGATCGACGAGGCCGAGCAGGCGGTCTTCAAGGTCGCTGAGCGCCGGGTGGGCGACGCCCTGCAGCCGATCTCGAGCTTCATCGATTCGACCCTCGAGAAGATCGAGGAGTTCGAGAGCCGGGGAAGCGGCATGGTGGGGCTCCCCACCGGGTTCCGGGACCTCGACGCCAAACTCGCCGGACTCCAGGGCGCCAACCTGATCGTCATCGCCTCCCGTCCGGGCATGGGCAAGTCCGCCCTCGTCATGAACATCGCCCGCAATGTCGCCCTCGCCGACGGGACCGTGGCGGTGTTCTCCCTGGAGATGAGCCAGGAGGAGATCATCCAGCGCCTCATCTGCGCGACGGGCCGGATCGACAACACGCTGTTGCGGTCGGGACGCCTCGGGCAGGACCAGTGGCCGCGGGTGCTGGAGGCGGCCGGGCGGATGTACAAGGCACCCATCTACATCGACGACAGCTCGTACCTCACCGTCACCGACGTCCGGGCCAAGTGCCGCCGTCTCCAGCGCAAACACGGCCTCGACCTCGTCGTCGTCGACTACCTCCAGCTCATGCAGGGCCGCACCCGGGAGAACCGCCAGCAGGAGATCGCCGAGATCAGCCGGGGGCTCAAGAACCTCGCCCGGGAGTTGAACGTCCCGATCATCGCCATCTCCCAGCTCAACCGAGCGCTGGAGGCCAGGCAGGACAAGCGACCCCAGTTGGGGGACCTTCGTGAATGCCTGACGGCGGACACTCCGATTCAGCGATCTGACACCGGCGGCACCATCACCATCGGCGAGGTTGCCCGGGAGGGCTTGCGAGACGTCCCGGTGATGAGCATGGATGAGTATCTGCGGGTGGTGCCGGCGGTCATGCAGGAGGCATGGTCGACCGGTGAGAAGCCGGTCTTCCGCATCACGACCGCTTCGGGCCGGTCGATTCGAGCGACCGCCAACCACCCCCTGCGCACCTTCGCTGGTTGGCGACCGGTCTCGGAGTTGACCCCCGGGATGGAGGTCGCAGTCCCTCGCAGGCTGAGTGCGCCCGCGAATCCCGGCGGCCTCGATGATGACGAGCTGGTGCTGCTTGCACACCTGATCGGAGACGGATCGGTGCTGTCCCGACAGCCGCTCCGGTACTCGACGGGAGACCCGACCAACCTGACGACGGTGAGGGCCGTCGCCGAGCGCCGATTCGGGGTGACGACCGCGATTGACGAACTCCCTGACGGCTCGTGGTCACTGCGAATGTCGCGGTTCCCCGCCGTGCATGGCCGATTCAACCCTATCCGGACGTGGTTCAGGGAACTCGGCATCTACGACCTTCGGTCCCATGAGAAACGGATACCCCAAGCGGTGCTCGGGCTTGCGGACGACGGGATTCGCCTCTTCCTCCGTCACCTCTGGGCAACCGACGGATCGGTCACGACCAGGCGAGACGGCTCTCGGTGTCGGATCTACTACGCCTCGAACAGTGAAGAGCTGGCCCGCGGCGTCGTTCGCCTGCTGCTCCGTCTCGGTATTCAGAGTCGCCTGAAGAAGGTGGCGCAGGGAAACCACAGACCCATGTGGACCGTCGACGTGAGCGGGATCGACAACCAACGGGCGTTCCTGAGACGGGTCGGCTGCAGCGGTGCCAGGAGCAAGCAGGTCGGCGAGGCCCTCGAGGCATTGGCTGGCAGGCGATCGAATACGAACGTTGACATTGTGCCCCTGGACGTGTGGGGGGACATCCGAGCGTCCATGGCCGCCAAGGGGATCTCCCACCGGGCTCTGGCGTCGGGGCTCGCGATGTCGTACTGTGGCTCATCGCTGTTCAAGTCCCGGCCGTCCCGCCCGAGGCTGCTGCGGATTGCCAGGGTCCTTGATGACGCACACTTCGCACATCTGGCAACCAACGACGTCCTGTGGGACTCCGTTGTTTCGATCGAACCCGATGGGGTTGAGGAGACCTTCGATGCCAGCGTGCCGGGTACCCACAACTTCATCGCAGGGGACATGGTGGTGCACAACTCCGGCGCGATTGAGCAAGACAGCGACATCGTCCTGTTCATCTACCGCGACGAGTACTACAACCCCGAGTCCGACATGCGGGGCACGGCCGAGATCATCGTCGCCAAGCACCGGGCAGGCAGCACCGGTCGCCTCTACATGAGTTTCGCCCCCGCCTTCACCGCCTTCGGCGACCTGGCCCGGGACTCCACCGTCTGACCCACAACGACCTTGACCCCCGCCGGGGCGGGGGCCAAGTCGGAGGAGGCACCGTCCCGAGTGCAAGGGCATGCGGAGGAGGGAGATGGGACGGAGCGCCCTGTGGTGTCATCATCGGCACGTCGGGCCCCGACTTGAGCGATTCAGTCGAAGTCGCGGTGAACCCGCGACGGGGTCGGACCCCGCTGTCCCTGGTACTTCGATCGTGCCTCGCGGCTCCCGTACGGGTGATCGGCCTCCGTCGTCATCTGGTAGAAGCTGATCTGACCGATCCTCATGCCGGGGTGGATGGCGATGGGGAGGTTGGCGACGTTGGAGAGCTCGAGGGTGAGGTGGCCTTCGAAGCCGGCGTCCACGAACCCCGCGGTGGAGTGGATGAGCAGGCCGAGTCGACCGAGGCTTGACTTGCCTTCGAGTCGGGCCACGACATCGTTGCCCAGGTGCACCCGTTCGAGGGTCGAGCCCAACACGAACTCGCCCGGGTGCAGCACGAACGCTTCCCCCGGAGGCGTCTCCACGATGGTCGTGAGGTCCTCCTGGCGGGTCCGGGGGTCGATGTGGGGATACCGGTGGTTCTCGAAGACGCGGAAGTACCGATCGACCCGGAGGTCGACCGAGGACGGCTGGAGGAAGCTCTCGTCGTAAGGGTCGATCGCAATTCGGCCGGAGGCAATGGCTTCTTTGATCGATCGGTCCGAGAAGATCATCGGTCGGTGCTTTCGCTCGGGAAGGGGCATCCTAGAAGGCGATCCCGACCGTTCGATCCGGGTTGCGCCCCCCGGATGGGGGACTCCCACTGCGACCCGCGGCCACTACGCTCGCTTCCGTGCAGCCACCGATCCTCGACTTCGACCCCGACCCGGGGGCGGTCATCGAGCCCGGGCACTTCGTCGACCGCGGTGACGTGCCCCGGCACGCGATCGTGACCTGGTTCGACGAGATCGTCGACGACCTCTCGCGCGGCGGTCACAAGGTGCACGAGATGAAACTCGAGACCCTCCGCGGCACCATCCACGAGGTCGAGGTCGAGGGCCTCCCCCTGGTGCTCGCCGAATTGCCGGTCGGGGCCCCCGGGGCCGCCATCGTCCTCGAGCACGTCATTGCCCTCGGGTGCGACACGATCGTCGCCGTCGGGAGTGCCGGTGGCCTGGCGTCCTCGATGCACTCGGGCACGATCGTGATCCCGTCCGAGGCAGTGCGGGACGAGGGGACGTCGTATCACTACCTGGCGCCCAATGTCCCGGCCAAGCCCCATCCGGACGTTGCAGGCGCCCTCGTCGATGTTCTTCGGGGCCGCGGTGTCACCTTCACCCGGGGACGAACCTGGACGACCGACGGCGTGTTCCGCGAGACACGGGCAATGGCGCACAAGAGGGCCGAGCAGGGTTGTGTCACGGTCGAGATGGAGGCCGCCACCCTGTTCGCGGTGGCTGCGTTCCGCAATGTCCGCCTCGGCCAGCTCCTCTACGTGGCCGACACGCTGTGGACCGAGGAATGGGACGGCAGTGCGCTCGTCCAACCCCTCGGCAATGTTCGACGAACCCTCTTCGGGTTCGCGGTCGAGGCGCTGCGGGCGCTCTGATCCGATGCGCATCGGGCTTCTCATCTGTGACCACTTCGACCCGGACCTCCTCGGTCCGGCGGGAGGTGATTACGACGTGCTGTACTCGAGGTTCCTCCAGGAAGCGGACCCGACGGTGGAGGTGGTCCCCTATGACGCCATCAACGGCCACCTGCCGGCGGATCCCGACGAATGCGACGGCTGGGTCATCACCGGCTCTCGTCACGACGCGTTCGCAGACACCCCGTGGATCGAGGCATTGCGCGCCTTCGTGCGCCAGGTGCACGAGCGGCGGTCCCGGCTGGCCGGCATCTGCTTCGGTCACCAGGTCATCGCCGAGGCACTCGGCGGGAGAGTGGAGCGGGCGCAGCAGTGGAAGGTCGGCCCGCAGGTGCTCGCGATGCGGGATCAGCCGTGGTTCGAGGGTGGCGAGGTGGCGATCAGTGCCATGCATCGTGACGTGGTGACCCGCCTCCCGGAGGGTGCAGAGGTCATTGCCGAGGGCACGACGGCCGCCGTCCCGGCGTTTCGGGTCGGGGACCACATCTTCACGGTGCAGGATCACCCCGAGTACGAACGGGGCCTCGTCGAAGGTCTGGTGCGGGCGAGGGAGTCCGTCTTCGGGGCCGACGTGGCCGATGAAGCGATGGCGCTGCTCGATGGCATGGAGACCGACGGGTGGCGAGTTGGCCGGTGGATCGTGGACTTCCTCCGCGACCGCCGGGCCGCCGCGATTGAGGTGGAGTCGATCCAAGTGGGTGCCCGCTCGACGGTCGCCGTCGGGGAGCGTCGCGTCGAGACGGGCATCATCAAGAAGCCGGTCTCGGAAGTCGAGATCACGCACGCGGGTCTCGCCGGCGACGCGGTGGTCGACACGAAGCGCCACGGCGGCCGGGACCAAGCCGTCTACGTGTACACGCGGGAGGACTACGCGTGGTGGGAGGGCCAGATCGGCCGGCCGCTGCCCGCCGGCTCGTTCGGTGAGAACCTCACGATCAGCCGAGCCGGCTCAGCACCCGTGCGCGTCGGCGACCGCCTCGTCATCGGGGAGGTGATGCTCGAGGTGACCGCCCCCCGCAACCCCTGCTCGGTGTTCGCCGCGGTCATGGACGAACCCGGCTGGATCCAACGCTTCACCGACGCCCGGCGCCCCGGGTTCTACTGCCGGGTGCTGTCACCGGGACGCGTGGAGTGCGGCGACGAGGTGGCCTGGAAGGCGGCCGACGACGCCAACGCCACTGTGGTCGAGATGGTCGGCGCCCAGCACGACGGCACGACCCCGCCCGACGTGCTGCGGAGGATCCTCGGCTCACCGATTGCCCAGCGCACCCGCGCCCAGTTCGAGGAACGACTGGCCCGCGCCTAGTCGTTGCTCGAGGGGAGGACCCCCGTCGTCGGGGGTCTGTCGAGCCGCTACCCAACCGCCAGCGGGGTCTTCTTGGCCCGGGCGTAGGCGATCCAGCCCATGATCAGCGCGAGGACGACGTTCGTGATGATGCTCTGCGTCTCTCCTCGACCGGCGTGCCACACGATGGCCCCGACCATGACGAGGGCCAGGCCGGTGGCCGCCCACGTCGTCAGCTTGGGCTGGATCTTGGTGAGCCCGGGGAGGATGAGGCCCAGGCCGCCGAGGATCTCGGCGGTCCCCGAGACGATGTGGAGTGTGTCGTCCAGTTCGTACATCCACCCCATCAGGTCCGGGAGCCCTTCGGGGACCGTGAAGTGCATGACCCCGACGAAGATGAAGTAGACCCCGAACACCCCCTGCAGGATCCAGAGTGTGCGGTTCGAACTCATGGGTGAGCCCCTTTCCGGGTCGGTAGCGTATCGGAAATACCAGCCGGGAACGAACGACCGGCGGTACCCGGAACCTAGTCGGGAAGGGTCGGAGCGGGTGAGGGGGGGTGCTCCGCTTCGGCTTCGCCGGTGCTCGCGGCCTCGCTCCGCTCGCCCCGAACCCCGCCCTTCGGGCAGGGGGTTCGATACGGCCCGGCACGAGGCCGGACGCATTCGCTTGAGCGGGTGAGGGGAATCGAACCCCCGCTGCAAGCTTGGGAAGCTCGCGTTCTACCATTGAACTACACCCGCAGGTCGGTGAAGACACGTGCTCGCCCGGAGTATCCGTATTTGCCCTGTGGTCACCCAACGGGGTCAGGTTACCGCATCTTGAGTGACGGAAAGAAGCAGCGGGAGCGCTCAGCCGGCAGCCTTGAGCAGCCCATGGGGCGGGTGGGCCGCTGACGCGTTTCTTCTGCCTTGCCGCGGGGCGTCCGGTTCTCGGTGTTCTTGCGCGAGTCCTCGCAGACTGCCGCGACCGTTCGATGGCTGCGGACGTTCAGGTCGACTGGAGCATCAATGTGAAGCGGCTTCGACCGTGCTCATAGGCATAGGTGAGTTGGCCGCCCATCATTTCGGCGAGGGTCTTGGCGAGTGTCAGTCCCAGGCCGAGCGAGGGAGCCATGCCGGGGACGATGTGGACCGTCTCGAAGGGCTCGAAGATCCGGTCCCGGTCCTCCTCCGCCACTCCATCACCGTTGTCGAAGATCGAGATGGTGATGGCTCCTGACCGTTCCTGGATGGCCACCTCGACGAGACCTCCGCCGTGTCGGCGGGCGTTGGTGAGGAGGTTGCGGACGATCTGGCGAATCCGCAACGGATCACCGATCGCCGTGGCGGAGCCAGTCACAGGAATAGTCCCGCCGTGGAGGAACAGATGCTCATCCACGACCTCTTGGACGATTCGATCGACCCGCACCGAAGCCATCCTCACGGCCAGTCGGTCGACTTCAAGACGAGCACCGGTGAGAAGGTCCTCGACGATACCGGTGAGGTCGGTGGCCTCCCGGGCGACGTGGAGAAGGAACTCGGACCGGGTCTCGGCGTCGATGTCCGGGTCCTCGATGAGGAGGTCGGCGTAGCCGACAACGGCCGTCAGCGGCGTCCTGAGCTCGTGGGCCACCGAGGCGATCAATCGGCTCCTCGCCTCGTGGCTGGC
>JBFKVA010000050.1:0-15909 GCA_041635475.1 Acidimicrobiia bacterium
CACCTGGGGCCGGTTGCCCACGATGTCGATCCCCTTTTCGGCCATGGCCGTCACCGCCGACGGGTTGATGGCAGCGGCAGGTTCCGACCCCGCCGAGTACACGTCGATCTCGCCTCCGCCCAGGTGACGAAGCCAGCCGGCCGCCATCTGGGAGCGGCCGGCGTTGTGCACGCACAAGAAGAGCACCGCCGGTCTGGCCACCCGGACAGTCTGGCACGGTCGCCCCGAAACCGAGCACCGTCGGACCGAGCACCCGGTAGGTTCGTCCCATGTACTCCGACATCATCGCCTTGCGTGCCATCCGCGACTACGAGGACCGCCCACTGGCATCGGCGGACCTCGAACGGATCCTCATGGCCGCCCGTTCGACCGGGTCCTCCAAGAACCTCCAAAGCTGGTCGTGGGTGGTGGTCCAGGACGCTGCTCGGCGTGATCGGCTGGCCGAGTGCGGAGACTTCACCATCCCGGTTCGCAACGCTCCCACGGTTGTGTGCCTCGTCCAGGAGCCGGGCGGCTACGAGTTCGATACCGGCCGGCTGGCCCAGAACATCATGCTGGCCGCCGCCGCCATCGGTGTGGCGTCATGTCCGATCACCCTCCACCGCGACGAGATGGCAGCCGCGATGCTCGGGCTTCCCGAGGACCGCCGCTGTCGGTACGCGGTCACACTCGGGTACCCGGCGCCGGGAGCCGGCCCCCGCAGGTTCGGTGGCCGCAAGCCCCTCGACGAACTCACCCACAACGAGGTGTACTGAGTCGCCCGCGATCAGCCGGCGAGCCCGGAGAACGCCCCGAAGAGGGCGAAACCGATCAGCACCGCAAGGATGACCGCCAGGATCCCCAGCACGATGAGCGGGATGAGCACTGTGATGACCGCCTGACCGGTCGAGATGCCATGGCTCTCGCGGACCGCCACCACCGCACACACGAGCGTCCACAGCCCGGCGAGGCCCCCGATGACGGGGATGAACCCAAGGGCGTTGGGTGCCGTCGAGAACCCCAACGTCCTCAGGAGGCCCATGAACTCGGCCTGACCACCGAACATCTTGCCCAGCAACAACAGGATGCCGGCACCGATGGCCAGGCCGATGGGGGTCCCGATGATGGCGCCGGTGAGCCAACCCCCGACCGTTTGGGTCGCCACGTCACCCACCATCCCCCGCGTGCCGTAGAACCCGCCAAGGCCGCCGAGGAGGGCGGCGGCCACGGCAACCAGGATCGCCTGCCCAGTGGCAGCGTCGTCCTGGTCGATTTCCTGGTAGGTGGCGGCGTCGAGCTTGACGATGCCGAGGATGCGGTCGAACACTGATCCCTCCTGGGTGGCGATTGCGTGCATGATGCCCGACGCGACCGCCGCGTGTCGCCATTTCCGGGCCTGTCCGGTCGAAGGATCCGGCCCTCGGACCCGGCAGGCAGCGGGCATCGGTTCCCCGGTCAGAGGGCGGCCAACCCCTCACGCGAGAAGCCGCCCATCAAGGGCGGCTTCTCGAAACCTTCCGGGAGGCTACGCGGTATGCGCTGCGGTGGGACCAACTCCGCAGATCCAGAAAGGCCGGTGGTCCGAGTTGGATTCGCTTCGCCCCGCAGGGCTCCAGCGACGTCAGTGGCGTGCGCTGCTCAGCGCTCGGCCACCTCCAGTGTCCCGTAGAGATTACTCAACGTTGGATCACCTCCTTTCTCTGTACCGAGCATGATGGCACAGGTTGACCCGCGAGTCGACGGCTTTTGTGCCAACCGTTCCTGCCGTCAATCCTGCTCGGCGTCGGCAATCGCCCTGGCGACGAGGTGGCTGGGAAGTTCCTGGTAGTGGTCGTGTTCCGCCTCGAATCGACCCCACCCCTGGGTGATCGACCGGAGATCGTTGGCGTACGTGACGATTTCCGACGTCGGCACCCTGGCGATGATCCGCTGGCGTCCGTCGGCCGTGGCTTCACTCCCCTGGACCTGGCCTCGCCGTGAGGCGAGATCGCCCATGACGTCACCCTGGTACCCACCGGGGATCGTCACCGTGATCCGCGACACCGGCTCGAGGATGACCGGGCCGGCCTTTTCCATCGCTGCGCGAAACCCGATGCGCCCAGCCATGCGGAACGCCATCTCGGAGGAGTCGACCGAGTGGTACTTGCCGTCCGTGCACCGCACCCGAACGTCGACGACGGGGAATCCTCGTAGGCCGCCATCTGCCATCGTCTCGACGATGCCCTTCTCGACAGCCGGTATGAACTGCCGAGGGATGGAACCACCCTTGATCTCGTCCACGAACTCGAAGCCACCACCACGCGGCATGGGTTCGAGTTCGAGTTGGCAGACCCCGAACTGGCCGTGCCCGCCCGACTGCTTCTTGTGCTTGCCCTCGGCCCCCGCCGCCCGCGTGATCGTCTCGCGGTAGGCGACCTTCATGGGCTCGGTCGAGACACTCACACCGAACTTGCGCTTGAGCTTCTCGAGCGTGATCGCCAGATGGGTTTCCCCCATGCCCCACAGCAACGACTGATGGGTTTCGTCGTTGCGTTCCATCCGGAGGGCCGGGTCCTCTTCGAGAAGGCGATGGAGGGCGTTGGCCATCTTGTCCTCATCGGCCTGCGTGGCCGGGATGAGCGCCTGGGCCAGCATCGGCTGGGGGCCCACAACCGGGCGCAGCGAGACCGGCTTCCCCTTGGGAGCGAGTGTGTCGCCGGTTCGCGTGTCCGAGAGCTTGGCCACCACCCCGATGTCGCCGGCCGGCAGGGACGCGACGAGCTCGGTCTCCTTGCCGATCATGGTGGCGACCTTGGAGAGCCGTTCGTCCTGGCCGGTCCGCGAGTTGACGAGGTGCATCTCGGGCTTCACCGTCCCCGAGATGACCCGGAACATCGAGATCTGGCCGACGTAGGGGTCAGCGATGGTCTTGAAGACGTAGACGAGGGGATCGGCCGACGGGTCGCACGCCACCTCGACCTGCTGGTCCCCGGCCGTGACGTTGCTCGGAGGGCGGTCCACCGGGGACGGCCCGAGTTCAATGATGAAGTCGGCGAGTCGATCGACGGCAATCGGGCCGAGCGCCGACCCACACACCACGGGGAAGACGCTTGCTTCGTTGATGCCCCTGGCCATTGTCGCCTCGAGCTGGTCGACCGACGGCACCTCACCCTCGAGATACGCCTCCAGGAGCTCCTCGTCGGCAACGACGATGCCCTCCACCAGGTTGTCGCGCACCTCGTGTTCACGATCCACCATATCCGGAGGCATGTCGGTCGGCTCCGCTTTGCCACTGTCGTAGACGTAAGCCGTGTCCCGGAAGAGGTCGGCGACACCCCGAAAGCCGGGACCGATGCCGATCGGCAACTCGATGGGGGCAATGCCGGCACCGAATCGATCACGAAGCTGATCGAGGGTCCGGTCGAACGACGCCTGCTCCTTGTCGAGTTTGTTGACGAAGATCATCCGGGACACGCCGAGCTCCTCGGCCACCCGCCAGGCATACTCGGTTTGGACCTCCACCCCCTCCACGGCACTCACGACGAAGACGGCCAGCCCCGCCACGCTCAGGGCGGCGTGGATGTCACCGGCGAAATCCACGTACCCGGGGGTGTCGATGAGGTTGATCTTGTGGCCCTTCCACTCGAACGGTGCGATCGCCAGGGAGAGCGACATCTGGCGGGCCTGCTCCTCGGAGTCGAAGTCCGTCACGGTGCTGCCGTCGGTGACGGAGCCAAGGCGGTTGATCGTGCCCGCTCGGTAGAGGAGGGCCTCGGCCAGGGTGGTCTTCCCCGACCCGTTGTGTCCGACGAGGGCAACATTGCGGATCTTGTCAGGCGAGAAGACCTTCACCGTCATTCCTCCAAGTGGTCGTGTGGGCGCAAGGTTACGCGCGCGAAACGTGCTGTCGGTCCGGCACGGCCATTTCCGCCAATCCCCGGATAGACTCCCCTACGATTCCGACCATGCCAGACGCCTTCGACACCGCCATCCGCTCACTTGAGGCCATCGCCCTCGAATCCGCCCCGAAGATCTCGATAACGCTCGACCTCACAGGCTTCGGAGCCGGCTCGGAGACCCGCAGCCAACCGGCCCCCGAGTTGGAAATCGTCCACCGGCCCGACCACGCCACCGACGCCGAGACCCAGCGGCTCATGGACATCCTCTCGGTCCTCGCCGAGTCGGCGTAGGAACCTCCTTTCCCCCGCTCGGCCGGGTGCAACCGGCCTCAGCCGGCGGCGGCCACCCGCGCCAAGCTGTCGAGGATGGCTCGGGCCAGCGCCGCCTTGTGCCTCCAGATGAGCGTGCCGTGGCCGGCCTCGACCCACCGAAGCTCGGAACCGGGCCAGTGCGCGTGAAGCGCGAGCGTTGCCTGCCGAGGGACATAGCCGTCGGCCGCCGCCCCGACCAGGACGGCATGCCCGGTGTGGGGACGGGCTGCGATGGAGAGCACCGATGCCGACCCCAGGGCCCCAGCCAGGCGTCGGCGACCGTCGGCGCCGAGGGCGGACCAGGTCACGGAGCGACTGATGACACCCTCCATCCAGACCGGACCGGGCGACGGCGATGGGGCAAGGGGTGCGATGGCCACCGGTATCGGCATCGAAGCCCCGGCCAGCGCCGCCGTGTTCCCGCCCATCGAGAACCCCGCCACCCCAACCTCCCCGCGTTGTGAGAGCCAGGCCATCAGCGATCGCGCTTCGGCGACCGCCGCCCACCCCATGAGCGCGAAGTCGGCGACGGAGCGGATGACGGGATCGGGATGCGGCCTGCGACTCCCGTAGAAGGGGTTCTCGAGCACGATCGAGGACACGCCTCCGGCGGCCAGGCGCCGAGCCAGCGAGAGCCGGCGCAGGTACCCATGCTCCCCCCAGGCCGCCAGGAGCACGACCGCCCGATTCGACCCATCGGTGGGGGTCACCTGCACGAAGCGAGCGACCCGCGATGGTCCCGGCAGCTCCGGACAGGGGCTCGGGAACGAGCCGTCGGCGAAGAGCAGATCACCGACACGCCGTGGCTCCCCCACCACCGGCTCGACGGGTGCCGGCTCGTCGGGGACGGACGCACCCAGGAAGGCCACGAGCCTCTCGTCCCCCCACCCGTCGGCAAAGGCACGGCTCCACCCCAAGTCGTAGAGGACCCCGGCAGCCCGGTCGATCGGATGTACCCGGCTAGCCGCCATGGCTCCTGAGCGAGTCGATCGCAAAGGCGGCGTAGAGGGCGACGCCGCTGACCATCACGTCCTCGTCGAAGACGACCACGTTGGAGTGGTTGGCGGGCGGAGAGTCGTTCCCGGGGAGGCTCGCCTTCAGGAACGCCATTGCGCCCGGGACGCGCTCAAGGACGTAGCTCCAGTCCTCGGCTCCCATGATCGGCACCGGGGGATTCACGACGTTCTCCTCACCAACGAAGCCTGCGGCCAGGGCCCGGACCTCGCCCGCCACCACGGGGTCGTTGACGGTGACCGGGTAGCCGTCGACGAAGCGGACTGCCGCCGTTGCCCGGTGGGCGGTCGCCACGGCGGTCGACACCCGCTCGATGAGGTCGTGCATCTGGTCGCGGGTTGCGTCGGAGATGCATCGCAACGTGCCCTCCATGACGGCAGTGGCCGGAATGATGTTGTGGGTCGTACCGGCGTGGACCCGGGCGAACGTCAGCACCGCGGGGTCGAACACGTTGACGTCGCGGGTGATGGCCGTCTGCAGGTTGGTCATGATCTCGGCCGCCACGAGGATGGGATCGATGGCGGCGTGGGGGGCTGATGCGTGTCCGCCCGCGCCCTCGACCGTGATCTCGATCGTGTCGGCCGAGGCCATGAAGGCCCCGTCCCGGCAGGCGACGCCCGGGAACGGGAACCCACTCGACACGTGGAGTGCCAGCGCCCGGACCGGGAGCTCACCCGTCACGTCGAGGAGCCCCTCGTCGAGCATGTACTTCGCCCCCCCGTACCCCTCCTCACCTGGCTGGAACATGAAGACGACCTTGCCCGCGACGTCGTCCCGCCGGGCCGAGAGAAGCCTGGCAGCCCCGACGAGCATGGCCGTGTGCAGGTCATGGCCGCACGCATGCATGGCTCCGTCGACCTCCGAACTGAACTCGAGGCCCGTGTCCTCGGAGAGGGGAAGCGCGTCCATGTCTCCCCGAAGGAGGACCGTGGGGCCCGGACTCGACCCTTCGAGGACGGCAACGATCCCCGAGGTCGTCTCGTGGAGTTCGACCCGCAGCGGCAGGCCGTCCAGGGCTGCCAGGACCGTCTCGCGAGTTCGGGGCAGGTCGAGACCGATCTCGGGGGTCCGATGAAGGGTGCGACGAAGATGCACCGTGTCGGCGTGGAGGGCCTGGGCGTCGTCGAGGATGTGCGCGTATGACATCGGGCAATCCTTGCACATCGCGGTGCTCCGGCATGTCGGTCACCAGCCCGAGTGCGCGATACTGCACCGGTGACCGGAGACATCGTGACCGACACCGACCCGCTGCGCCCCCCAACGGACTTCGCGGTCCACCGCTACCACGTCGACCTCTCGACCCGGGCGGTCCGTTTCGAACGACTCCCATGCGAGGACCTCGAGGACGCACTGGGAGGAATCGCCCGTGCCGCCAAGTTCTTCGCGCGGGTGCCACCCGCCGACCCCTACGAGCCCTCCAGCCCCCTGCTCATGAACCTCGGGCTCCTCTCCGGGACGAGGGTCATGACCGGCCTTCGGACCTTTTTCCACGGCTACTCCCCGCTCAAAGTCTCCAAGGCCGGGGTGCCGGGCCTCATGTGGAGCGCCGCCAGCGGCCACTTCGGCACCAAGCTGCGGGGCTTGGGCATCGACGACGTCGTGTTCACCGGGCGCTCGGACTCACCGGTCCTCGTGCATCTCACGCCGGCGTCCGACCCCTCCGGGCCGGGCGGGCCGGCGTCCGTGGGGTTCGTCGAGGCTCCCGACATCGCCGGGCGGCACGCCAATGACCGGATCCAGGACCTCAAGGGGCGGTACCCGGACGCCCACTTCGCGGTCATCGGGCCGGCCGGTGAGCACTTCGAGCAGGTGCGGTACGCCGCCATCGCCCTCTCCACGGACAACCAGCTCAAGTCCGGTGACCCCAAGGCGCGGTTCGCCGGACGGGGCGGGTACGGCGGGGTCATGGGCTCGAAAAACCTCGTGGGCATCATCGCCGACGGGCCCAACCCGTCGAGTCGGTCGCGCGGCCTCAAGGACCTCAACCGGGAGATCAACACCCATCCCCGGGGAGCTGCCTACCGGGACATCGGTACGTGGCGACAGATGGTCGTCCAGAAGGACCATGGCGTCCTCCCCGAGGCCAACTTCCACCCGCCGGCCGACGATCGTGCCGTGGCCCTCCAGCGGGACCCGTTCGAGGCGGCCGGAGGGTTCGTCGTCAAGGACGAGTCCTGCTACCTGTGCGGCATCAAGTGCCACAAGAACGTGTACGAGGCCGCCCCGGACGGCACGGCAGCCGGCTTCCGGGCCAAGCTCGACTACGAACCACTGGCACTCCTGTCGGTCAACCTCGGGATCTACGACCGCAGCCAGGCCCTCGACCTCGTTGCCCTGTGCGACGAACTCTGCATGGACGCCATCTCATTGGGAGGGAGCCTCGGCTACGCGATGGAGTGGAACCGACGGCATCCCGACACCCCGTTGGCAGGTGGAATCGCCTTCGGTGACTTCGAGGCCACGATGGCCGCCATCACGGCCATCGGCGAAGGACGGCTCCCCGAAGTCGGCCAGGGCGCGTTCCGAATGGCCCGGGACACCGGCGAGTGGGGGTACGCCATGCAGTGCAAGGGCGTCGAGTTCCCTGCCTACCTCCCCCACCACAATCCCGGCTACCCGTGGGCCCTGGCCGGAGGACACATGACGATGCGTACCTTCCTGTCAATGATCGTCGAAGGTCGCACCGACCCCGACTACTGGGTGAACGCGATCACCAACGTCGGTTGGGACTACATCCGATCCGACCTCGACGGGTTGTGCAAGTTCTCGATGGCCACCCCCGACATGCACGCCGAAGCGCTGCGGATCGCTGTCGGCCTCGACATCGACACCGACGCCCTCATGGACGCCACCCATCGGGCGTTCCTCCGCGGCTACGCCATCGAGCGAGCATCGGGGTTCGACGAAGCGGACTACGTGCTTCCGGACGAGGCCCACGACCCCCTTGAGACGTCGACGCTCGAGTACTTCAACACGAGGGAGTTCTTCAACGGGGTCCAGGCCCGGGTCCTTGATCAACTCGACCGTGACGCCCGGGCGGCCGGCTTTCTGCCCTGAACGTCAGGCGTCGAAACCGAGGTCTCGAAGCTGCACCCTCACCGCCGGGGATGCGAGAAGGCCGAGCAGCACCCGCACCGCCGGTTTCTCCACCCGGTCGGTCCGAACGGCAAGGTCGAACTCCTCGGTCGAGATGGGGTGGAATCCGAGGCCGGCGCCGGCCGCCACCGTGTCCAGGGTCACTCCCCAGTCGGCCCGCCCCTGGGCCACCGCCGCAGCCACTCCGTGGTGGGTGCGCACCTGATGGAGATAGCCGTCGGGACGGGCACCGTCGAGCAGCGCATCGATGAGGACGCGGGTGCCGGCGCCCCGGTTGCGGTTGACCATGCGCCTGTCCCCTCGCCGAATGACCTCGACGCGGTCGTCGCCGGCCAGCGCCTCGTCGTCGGGGCGGAACGCGATTCCCTGGCGTCGCCCGTAGCCCTTGACCAACTGCGTGCCTGCCGGCAGGAGGGGTTCGTTGTAGAGCCCCGTGGTCTCGTCGAGGAGGTGAACCCCGGCCACGTCGCCTTCGCCCCGGGCGAGGGCGGCCAGCCCGGCCTGGGAGCCGACGGGAATGGACTTGACACCGAATCCCCGCTCGGCAACGAGACCGAGGAGATGGTCCAGTCCGATGCAGTGACTCCCGATCACCACCAGGTCGGCCAGTCGGACATTCGGATCGAGCAGTCGGACGTCGAGTTCGGTGCCCGTCTCGACGTACTCGGTGGTCGCCGGGATCCGCACGAAGCCGTCGGCGCGGGCGAACGCCGTCACGCTGCCCGAGCCGGCTCCCACTGGATAGGCGGCCCGGCCGGCGCCCGACTCCACTAGGTCCACGAGGACGTAGCTCGTTCGGCCCGGGGCACCGTCGATCCGTAGCGGCGCGACGGCCCGAACGACCGAGCTCCCGTCTTCTGGGTGCCCTGCCATCCGCCGGATGATGGGGGCAACGAACTCGTGGAACGTGAAGATGGCAGACGTGGGGAACCCGGGGAGGACCACGACGGGTTTGCCTCCGAGCACGGCCAGCAGGAGTGGCTTGCCCGGCTTGAGTGCCACACCATGGACGACGACACCGGGCCAGGCGGAATCGTCCCCACCGAGGTCGTGGACCACCGTGGCGTTGACGTCACCCTCACCCTTGGAGGTTCCCCCGGAGAGGATGACCACGTCGATGGTGTCGTCGGTGACGAGGCCCTCGAGGCGCTCGCGTAGCAGCCCGGGATCGTCGGGGACGATGCCACCCGGGACCGCGACGGCGCCGAGTTCGGCGATCGTGTCGACGAGGATCCGCAGGTTGGAGTCGTACACCTGGCCCAGGGCGAGTGTTCGACCCGGCTGGATGACCTCGTTCCCGGTGGAGAAGACGGCGACCCGTGGTTGGCGCCACACCCGGGCGGAAGCCACTCCAACGGCAGCCAGGACCCCCGTCTCTCGGGCCGAGAGCCTGGTGCCGGCCCGGGCCACGATCTCGCCCCTGCCGATGTCGGACCCGGCGAAGGTGATGTTCTCCCCCGGCACCACGGGCCGATCCACGAGGATGGCGCCCTCGCCCGGGCGGGTGTGTTCGACCATGACGACCGCATCGGACCCGCGGGGAATGATCCCACCGGTGGCCACCTGGACGGCCTCGCCCGGCGCCAACTGGAAGTCCGCAGGGGGCGTCTGCCCGGCATCGAGCGTCAGACCGGTCGGGACGAGTCGGATGGCGTCCAGTTCATCCGCCCCGAACGTGTCGTCGGCTCGCACCGCGAACCCGTCCATGTTCGATCGGTCGAAGGCGGGCACGTCCACCGGGGAGCGGACATCCCCGGCCAGGACCCTCCCCCGCAGGTCCCCGAGCGTCACCTCCTCGACGGAGCCGACGAGGTGGGCGGTGGCGTCACTCCAACGGGCCCTGGCGACGTCCTCGTCCACGACGTTCAGGAACTGGCGTTGTTCCACTCCTGCTCCTCCGACGAGTAGAGACCGACCGACACCGCAACTCCCGCCGGGTACCCCTCCAGTGGCGACGGAACGACGACGAAGCCGTCGGCGCGGGTGACCGACGACAGCACCGACGCCCCCGAGATCGCCACCGGGTGCACGGCTCCGTCGCGGATGGTCACCCGGGCGTAGTCGGTGCGCCCGACTTGGGAAACGAGCCGCCCGGCGAGTGGGAGCGTGACCGCCCGGTAGGGCCACGCGGTGCTTCGTCCCCCGAGCCGGCGGATCACGGGGCCGGCGAAGAAGTCGTAGGCGACGAGCGTGGACACCGGGTTGCCGGGAAGCAGCAGGACCCGCGACCCCCCGATCGTCCCCACCCCCGACGGGGCGGACGGCCGCATGGCCACCCCGTGGACCGTGAGTTCACCCAACGCCCGCACGAGGAGTGGAACGCGATCCTCGGTTCCCACCGACGCGGCGCCGGAGGTGACGATGACGTCGGCCCCCGGCGCCTCCAGGACCCCACGCAGTTCGGCCTCGTCATCCTTCACCCTCTTGACCATGGGGATGCCGCCGTCGCGCTCGACGAGGGCGGCCAACATGACCGAGTTGGAGTCGACGATCCGGTGCCCCGACGGCGTGGCCCCCGGGGGAAGGAGCTCGTCGCCGCTCACGACGATCAGGACGTTCGGCCGCCGGTGCACGGCGACCGGAGTGGCCCCGATGGAGGCGAGCAACCCCACGTCGGCGGGCAGCAAGCGCCGCCCGACACCGAGTACAACCGTCCCGGCGGCGATGTCCTCTCCGACCCGTCCCACGTTGCGACCTGCGGCGACCGACGCCCTCACCTCGACGTCGTCGCCCCGCGGGTTGCCGTCCTCGGCCCGCAGCACCGCGTCCGCTCCCTCGGGGACCGGCGCCCCCGTCATGATCCTGATGGCTGTGCCCGGCTGGAGTGCGACCGGTGCACCCACGCCGGGCATCGACGTCCCGATGACCGGCAGAATGACAGGGTCGTACGCCGTGGCGCCAAACGTGTCCTCGGCCACCACTGCATAGCCGTCCATGGCCGACCGGCGGAACGGTGGGACGTCGACGGTGCTCGACACCGGATGGGCGAGGACCCTCCCGGGCGAGTCGGTGACCGGCACCGACTCGGCCGGGAGTGGAGCGATGCCGTCGAGGGCGGCTGCCACGGTCTCCTCCACGGTCACGCGGTGACGGAACCCCTTCATGCGGACGTCGTCCCCGCCGCCGCCCGAGGTCGGCACGAGGAGGTCGATGCGGTCCTGCGGGTCGAACTCGACCTCACCGATCGCCTCGGGCTTGACGAGTCGACCACCGTGAAAGACCAGGACATGCGAGGAGAGCGCGCCCGACGGGGTGAAGAGACGTGCCCGCAACGCGGGGTGGGCGGCGGCCACCGCTTCGAGGGCGGAGCTGATCGAGGACGCCTCCACCTCGACGTCGGCGAGTCCGCCTGCATGGGCACGGAGAATCGACGGGAGTCGGACGACGGCCATGCGCGAGGATGAGACGCCCGCTAGGCGAGCTGAAGTTCGTCGGCGACCCACCCGAGTTCGAGGCCTTCGAGGGTCTCCCTCGTTGGGTTGCCGGTGACCGGGTCCCAGCCGGCCATGTCGTAGTACATCTCGATGGCCTCGTCGAACAGCGCCCGGTCGACCGCGACCCCGTCGGAACGTCCGCCGGAGAGAGGCTCGTCGAAGAGCCGCTTGGGCAGCGTGTCCTGCTCCCGGGTCATGCCCTCACGGGCGTTGAAGGCTCGGAGCAGGTTGAGGCGGCGGGCGCCCACCTCGAGGAGATCGTCGACGGTCGTCGGGTCGCCGGTCACCGCCGTGATCGCCTCGGCCAACTCCTCCGTCCCCAACAGCTGCCACGAGGGGCCGTAGACGAACTGGCACACATTGACCGTGTCCATCGCCGAGTAGACGTACTGCGTCTTCAACGCGAACTCGACCTTCTCGCGGTTGAGGTCCCGGGACGACACCGGCGTCGTCAGGCCGATGTCGGTCATGCGCTTGCCGTACTTGTCGGGCGAGGCCTCGAGGGCGCGGGGGGTGTAGGCGGGGTCGTGTTCCGAGGACTGGTGATCGGCCCCGAAGGGGTTGACGGCGTAGATGAGCGCCAGGGACGGCTTCTTCTGGGGCATGTGGGCCGGGAACTCCTGGCGGTGGCCGACGATCGCATAGTCGCTGGCGCCCTTGCCTATGCGTTCGGCGGCCGCGGCCGAGCCCTCAGCCAGGACGTCACCAAACCCCTCGCGGGCCAGCATCAACTCGAGCATCTCGATCATCGCCTTGGCATTGCCGAACGTGAGATCGATTCCACCGGTGTCCTCGGCGGTGATGAGGCCTCGCTCGAAGCACTCCATGGCGAAAGCGATCGTGGCCCCGGCCGAGATCGTGTCGACCCCGTGGTCGTTGCACAGCTGGTTGGCGTAGATGATGGCGCCCATGTCGGTGGCCCCGCAGTAGGAGCCGAAGACGGACGCCGTCTCGTACTCGGGTCCCCCCGAATCGGGGTGGAGGGCCTTGCCCTCCCACTCGGCTTCGACCACGCGTTTGCACTTCACGGAACACGAGTAGCACGTGTCGCGGCCGTCCTTGAACTGGGTGCCGGCCTCCGCACCCCGCAGCCACGTGTCGTACAGCGTCTCTCCCGAGATCGCCTCTGCCTCGTCGTAGCCGAGGAAGCCGCTCTGCCAGTTGCGGGTGGGGAGGCCCCCGGCCGCGTTCTGGGAGTTCACGATGCCAATCGTGCCCAGCTTGCCGAAGTCGGCCATGTCCTCGTCCTCGACCGAGGCGACCCGGCCCTGCTGCATGAGGACCCGGAGGGCCTCGGGGTTGGCCATGTTCAGGCGCTTCTTTCCCCCGCGGACGACGATGGCCTTGAGGTTCTTCGAGCCCATCACGGCACCCATCCCGGTCCGGCCGTGCGCCCGGTTGGCCATGTTCATGATTGCGGCGAACTTGACGAGCTTCTCACCGGACGGGCCGATCTGGGCCACGTGGATGCGATGGTCACCGAGTTCCTCCGCCAGTTCGGCTTCGACCTGGCGGGTGGTCTTCCCCCACAGGTGGTCGGCTGGGCGGAGTTCGGCCACGCCTTCCTTGATCCACAGGTAGACCGGGGTGGCCGCCCTGCCGGTGACGATGATCCCGTCGAAGCCGGCGAACTTGAGTTCGGCCGGCCAGAATCCCCCGGCCTGGGAGTCGCCGACGCCCCCGGTGAGCGGCGACTTGGCCACCGCGGTCGCCCGGCTCTGGCCCGAAATGGGCGCTCCGGTGAGGCCGGCGATCGTGATGGCGAGGGTGTTCTCAGGGCCGAGTGGGTCGGCGCCCGACGGGGTGTTCTTGAGGAGGTAGTACAGACCCATGGCCGAGCCGCCCCGATAGCGGTGGTAGAACTCGTCCGTGGGCTCTTCGACCGTCAGCGCGCCGGTCGTCAGGTTGACATGCAGGATCTTTCCGGCGAATCCGTACGGCACGGTGGCTCCTCTCGTGGTCTCAGCGGATGGTACCCGCGCCGGGGCGCCGGGCCGGAGCCCTCACCAGATCTCGGCTCGGTCCGCCTTCGATCGCATGATGGGCGCATCGGCCGGCAGCTCGAACGCCCGGGCAAAGTCGGCAACGTTGCCGAGGGGTCCGTTGCAGCGAAAAGGGTGGGGGCTGTGGACGTCGCTCTGGACGATGAAACGCAGGTACTCGTCGGTGACGTTCTGGCGCCACGCCGTCGCGTAGGAGAGGAAGAAGCGCTGATCCGGGGTGAAGCCATCGATGGGCTCAGCAGGCCCGGCCTCGGCCAGGGCCTTGCGGAAGGCCCGATGAGCGATGCGCAGGCCGCCGAGATCGGCGATGTTCTCTCCGAGCGTGAGGGCACCGTTCACCGCCAGGCCGACGGATGTCTCGTACCCGTCGAACTGCTCCTTGACGACCGTGGCCCGCCGGTCGAACTCTGTTCGGTCGACCTCGGTCCACCATTGGCGGACGTGGCCGTCGGCATCGAACCGCGAGCCCTTGTCGTCGAACCCGTGGGTGATCTCATGGCCGATGATCGACCCGATGGCGCCGTAGTTGATGGCATCGTCACCCTCGGCGTAGAAGAAGGGCGGCTGCAGGATCCCCGCCGGGAACACGACTTCGTTCTCCAGCGGGGAGTAGTAGGCGTTCACGACGTGGGCGGCCACGTGCCACTCGTTTCGATCCACCCGGGTCCCCAGCTTGGCGAGTTGTCGCCGATGCTCGAACTCCGCCGCCCGCAGCCGGTTCGTGACCCACGGTCCCCGGTCGATGACCAACCCGGTGTAGTCACGCCACTCGTCCGGGTACCCGATCTTCCATCCGAACCCGGCCAGTTTCTCGAGGGCGGCCGCCTTCGTGGCGTCGGTCATCCACTCGAGCTCGCGGATCGAGTCCCCCATGGCTTCGAGGAGGTGACCGACGAGTTCATCGCACCGATCCTTGGCGGCAGCGCCGAACGTCGCAGCGACGAAGAGCTGGGCGAGCTGCTCGCCGATGTCGCTCCCGGCAGCGGCCAGCGCCCGCTTCCACCTCGGCTTCTGCTCCTTCTGTCCGCCAAGGGTCTTGCCGTAGAACTCGAACGCCTCATCGGCGAACACGGCCGGGAGCGACGAAGCCGTCGACCGCACGAGCACCCACCGGCAGTACATCCGCAGGGTGGCGACGTCGGTGTCCGCCAGCAGACCGTCGAGCGCGGCGAAGAACGCGGGGTTGTTGATGTTGACCGAGTCCGCAACGATCCCCGACTCGTCAAGGTAGCCGGAAAGACCGAAGCGCGGCATGAGCCGGGCCAATTCGTCGGTCGAGTGGCGGTTGATCGTTCGGTCGATGTCGCGCAGCTCAACCGCCGTGAGCGACGGCTCCGCCAGCGAGGTTTCGAAGGCGAGCACGGTGCCTGCTGCTTCGCCCGCGTCCTCCACTCCCAGACTCCCCAATTGGCTGCAGATGTGCTCCCGATACGCTCGGCGCAACTCGACCGAGCGTTCGTCGTCACGGAAGTAGTAGTCCCGCTCGGGCAAGCCGGTACCGCCCTGGCCGATCCACAGGAGGTACGCATCACTGTCGTCGAAGTCGGGCATCACGTACCCGCCAAAGAACACGTTCACGCCGATGGCGTGGAGGTCGGCGGTCAGGCGGCGCCACTCCTCCGGTGTCGATGCCGCGTCGATTCGGTCCAGCCAGGGGGCGATGGGATCAAGTCCCGCGGCTTCGACCTGGGCTTCGTCGAGAGCTGAGGCGTGGTAGTCGCCGACCATGCGACGGATGGGATCGTCTCCGTCGGCAGCAGCCGACTCGCACAACTCCCTTAGAAGGGCCTCGTTTCGGGTGTGGACCTCGTGGAACGCTCCCCATGCGCCGTACTCGGGGGGCACGGGGTTGGCAGCGAGCCACGTGCCGTTGGCGAAGAGGTAGAAGTCGTCGCCGGGATCGACCGAGTGGTCGATGGTCGACAGGTCGAGCGTCGGCAACGGACCCTTCATCCCGGGTGGGCCACTGAGATCGTCACTCCGTCTCCGCCGGGCAGATCTCATCCGCCTCGGCGGAGAGAAGGCGCTCTGCGCAGGTGACGAACGCCTCCCCACATGCCGCGACGAAGTCGTCCATCTCGAACAGGTCGTCGGAGACCGCCCGTGCCGCCTCGTCCTCGGTCATGCCCGAGGCGCGGTACTCGCCGTTGAGCCCTGCGGCCCGTGCATTGACCACATCCATGTCAAGGCCGA
>JBFKVA010000051.1:0-15546 GCA_041635475.1 Acidimicrobiia bacterium
CAACGCTCCCCGGTCGTGAGCCTCGACCTCCCATCGGGACTCGATGCCGACCTCGGGTACGTGCACCCGCTGGCGGTTCGGCCGTCGGCGACCGTGACGCTCGCCCTCCCCAAGCCGGGCCTTCTCGACCCCGGGTCGGGTGACGTCGTACTGGCCGACATCTCGGTCCCTCAGGTGGTCTGGCGGCAGGTGGGGGTCGACGTGCCGGTCGACCTGTTCGGGTCGGGCCGAACGGTCCCCCTCGTGAGGGTGGGCGGCGGCTTCGAGAGGGGGTCCGGGTAGAGAGCCCCGAGCGAGCCGCCGCCGGGTCGGCGAGGTCAGGCGAGACCGGGGAAGTCCTGCTGCCTGAGGGCTTCGAACGTGGCGATGGCGATGCTGTTGGAGAGATTGAGGCTACGGCTGCGGGGCACCATGGGGATCCGGACCTGGGCGTCGATGAGGTCCGACACCAGGATGTCCCGGGGCAGTCCGTCCGACTCGGGACCGAACAGCAGCGCGTCCCCGGGCCGGTACGCCACGTCGGTGTATCGGGTGCTGGCTCGCCGTGTGAACGCGATGATCCTCGACGGGGCGGTTGCCCGCGCGAACGCCGCCAGGGAGTCGTGTTCACTGACGTCGGCCCACTCGCGGTAGTCGAGGCCGGCTCGCCGGAGGCGTGCTTCATCGAGCGAGAACCCGAGGGGGCCGATGAGGTGCAGGCGGGTCCTCGTGTTGGCGGCCAGGCGCATGGCGTTGCCGGTGTTGGGCGGGATCTCGGGGCGGTAGAGGACGATGTGCATCAGGGGCGGGCTTCGATCATGACTCCCTCAGAAGAGGGTCGGGACGGTGGGCTCGATTCCCCGGAGGGCGTCGTAGTCGACCTCGACGCAGTCGATCCCCCGGCTGGCAGCGAGGGTCCGGGCCTGGGGCGCGATCGACTGGGCCACGAAGAGCCCGCGTACCGGGGCGAGCCGCGGGTCGAGGTCGAGCCGCTCGACGTACCGGGCGAGTTGCTCGACCCCGTCGATCCCACCTTGGCGCTTGATCTCGATGGCCACGGTCGCCCCTTCCCGGTCCCGACACACCAGGTCGACCGGGCCGATGTCGGTGGGGAACTCGCGCCGGACCAGGGTGAGGCCCTCCTCGATCTCCTCGGGCCGTTCCGACAGGAGGAGCTGGAGGTGGGCTTCGACGCCGTCCTTCTGAAGGCCGGGATCGATCCCCATGGAGTGGTCGAACTCGTGGAGGATCTCCTCGATCTCGATCTCCAGTCGCTCGCCCTTGGCGTTGGTGACGATCCACAGGTCGTCGGACTCCTCGAGGTGGTTGGGGGCGTTCATCCAGTTGAGGGGCTTGTAGGCGCCGCCGTCGGCGTGCACCGCGACGCACCCGTCGGCCTTGACCATGAGCAGCCGGACGGCCAGCGGGAGATGGGCTGTGAGCCGGCCCTCGTAGGTGACCGAGCAGCGGGCGATGACGAGGCGCATACGGAGACGACAGTAACGAGGCCCGGGGCCCACGTCGCCCGGCCCTACCCGCCTCCGAGCAGCCGGAGTGCGATCGCTTCGGCCAGGGCGCTCCGGCGAAGGTCGTCGAGGTCGACGCTTTCGTCGGGGCCGTGCATGGACGATGTGGGGTCGCACACCCCCGTGAGGAGGATCTCGGCGTCGGGCATGGCCTCGTTGAAGGCGGCCACGAACGGGATCGATCCCCCAACGCCCGCCTCGACCGACCCCCCGTCCCATGCCTCGTGGAAGGCCGACCGCCAGGCTTCATAGGCCGGGCCCGATGCCTCGAGGGCGAACGCCTCCCCGGCCGACTCCCCGTGGAAGGTGACGTCTGCCCCCCACGGCACCCGGGAGGCGAGGTGGTCCACGAGGGCGCGCACGGCTGCGGCCGGGTCCTGCCCGGGGGCGACGCGCATGCTCACCTTGGCCCGCGCCACCGGTACGAGGGCGTTGACGGAGTCTGCGATGGCGGGAGCGTCGACCGCAAGGATCGAGATGGCCGGCTTCGACCAGAGCCGCGACGTGAGGGTGCCGGTCCCCAGGGTTCGGAGACCCTCGACCGGGCGGGCCGCCTGCGCCAACTCCGCCTCGGTGAGGTCGAGCGGGTCGCTCGGGTACTCCACGAGGCCGGCCACCGCCACGGCGCCGTCGTCGTCGTGGAGGGAGGACAGCAGGCGAGCAAGCGCCATGAGTGCGTCGGGGTAGACGCCACCGAACGACCCGGAGTGCACGGCGTTGCGGAGGGTGCGGACCTCGACGATCACCTCCACCAGGCCCCGCAGCGATGTCGTGAGCGTGGGGAGGCCGACCCGCCAGTTCCCGACGTCACCGATCACGACGACGTCGGCCGCCAAAAGGTCCCCGTGGGACTCCAGGAAGGCCGGGAGATGATCCGATCCGATCTCCTCCTCCCCTTCGACGAAGACCTTCACCCCGACCGGGACATCCCCGGCGAAGGCCCGGATGGCTCCCAGGTGCATGACGATGCCTGCCTTGTCGTCGCCCGCTCCCCGGCCGAAGAGACGGCCGTCGATGGTCGTGGGCTCGAACGGCGGGCGGGTCCAGCCCGGGCCGGGGGGCTGGACGTCGTGGTGGGCGTAGAGGAGGACCGTGGGCGTCCCGTCGGGTGCTGGGATCTGCCCGAACACGGCCGGATGTGCGCCCTCGACCTCGAGGAGCCGCACGTCGTCCATCCCCGCCTCCCGGAGGAGGTCGGCGACCGCCTCCGCGGATCTCCGGACGTCGCTGGCGTGGGCGGGCATCGAGGAGACCGATGGGATCCTGACCAGGTCCTCGAGGGTCGACACGAGGGATGGGAACAGCGCATCGATGCGCTCGGCGAGGGATGGCATGGCCGCGAGGCTACCTTGCGACGGGCAACATCCCCGGAGGTCCTGGCGTCGGAGGCCGATGTGACGACGCCGCCCTGGTGCTGCCGGGAGTACCCGGTGGCGGGTATCCTCCCGCACGTGGCAACGGTCCGGCTCTTCGCCAACCTTCGTGAGACGGCAGGCACGGGGAAACTCGAGCTCGACGTGGCGACCGTCGGCGAAGCACTCGAGCACCTCGTCACCGCCTACGGCGAGCGGTTCGAGCGGGGGCTGGCGATGGCGCGGGTCTGGAAGAACGGCGACCCGGCTGAGCCCGAGATGACCATCGACTCCTCCGACGAGATCGCCATCATCCCCCCCGTGTCCGGGGGCGCGGTGCCGATGCTCACCGATGGCGTCCCGGTCCCGGCGGTGGCCGGGGCGGCTGCGCTCCTCGTGGTCGGGATTGCCAACGCCCTCGACGCTCCCGAGTTCTTCATCGCGGCCCTCGTCGGCGTCCTCGGGGTGTGGGCGATGGACCTCACCACCCAGTCCAAGGCGGCCGGAACCGGGCTCCGGGCAGCACCGTTGCTGCTGGCCCTGTTCGGGGGCACGACGAGCGGCTGGTGGTTCGCGAGCCGGGGCGCGGGAGCAGCCGGCCTTGGCGTGGCCGTGGTGGGGGCCGTCATCATCACGCTGCTCCTGGCGTCGTTCCGCCGCGTGAGCAGATCGGTGGTGAGTGTGACCACGACCGGACTCGTGGCCTCCTACGGGGCCGCCTCCGGCGCGGGCTTGGCCGCCATGCGACTGGCGGAAGGGGGACAGCGCATGGTGTGGCTGTTCCTCCTGATGGTGGTCGTCGGTCTCATGGCCGCATCCACGACCCGGGTCGTACGGTCGTTTGCAGTGGTCGATCCGCTCGTGGCCGGGGCGGTGGGAACGATCGTCGCCGGCCTTTCGGCCGCCCTCGTCCTCGACCTGGAGGTCGTCGGGTTCCTCTTTGTCTCCGTGCTCGTCGCCTTGGCGCTCATCGCCGGGCGTGCCCTCGGTTCCCTGGCCCGCACCGGTGAGCCCCTCCTGGCCGAGACCCTCCCCGGGTACCTGCCGTCCGTGGACGGTTCTGTGCTGGCGGGGGCCGTCTACCTGTTCGCCATCACGTTCTTCGTGTAGTACCACGATGGCCGTGACCGCAGGCAGCCCCGGGTCCCCTTCGTGACGATCGCTGCCATCGCCCTCGGTGGAGCGGTCGGTGCCTCCCTGCGGTACGGGGCGTCCCGGCTCGTGATCGGCCTGGGTGGTGAGGGCTTCGTGGCAACCGGGCTCGTCAACATCAGCGGGGCGGCGGCCCTCGGGTTCCTGGCCGGGTGGTGGGCAGCCCACGAAGGGGTCACGAACCCCGTCCGTCTGGGCGTGACGACCGGCCTCTTGGGAGGCTTCACGACCTTCTCGACCTGGGCCGTGGAGAGCGCAGATCTGTGGGAACAGGGCAGGGGCGTCCTTGCGTTCGCCAACGTGGCGGTCCCGGTGGTCGTGGGCTTGCTGGCGGTGTTCGGTGGCCTGGCCCTGGGAAGGACCGGTCACTGACGGCGATCGTGTACCCCTAGCCGCTCGGCAGCGGGAACCAGCGCAGGTGCTCGAAGTCCTCGGTGAGGTCCGGGGTGGCGATCGGCTCGACATCGACGCCCGCCTCGAGGATCGCCCGTGAGGCCTCGAGGTACTCCCGGAGATCCTCCTGGGCGTACTCGTGCCGCCGTCGCCGATACGCCATCGACCCGGTGGAGTAGTCGATGTCGAAGAGGGAGAGAGGCGCTTCGGCCACCCCGTCGCGGTGTCGCCAGATTCCCGTCCGGGGCTCGAACGTGTAGAGGGGCAGGAGGCGCCACCCGTGGGTGGCGATGAGCCTCACGGCCTCGATGATGTACTCGAAGGTGAACTCGTCGATGAAGTAGTTGAAGTTCACCCGGACCCATCCCGGCTTGATCCCCTCACACCCCCGGCCGATCTCGCGCTCGAACTCGTGTGACCGGTCGATGTCGATCCCGAGCAGGCGGTGTCCGTACGGCCCCGCACACGAGCAGCCGCCGCGGGATTGGATGCCGAAGAGGTCGTTGAGGAGCGCCACGACGAAGTTGTGGTGGAGGTACTGATCCCCGCGCCGCACGACGAACGAGACGATCGAGAGGCGATCGGCGGCCCGGTTGCCGAGGACGTCGATGCCAGGGTGCTGCTCCCATGCCCCGATCGCTCGTCGGATGAACGATTCCTCCAGTTCGCGGATTCGGGCGACGCCGACGGCCTCCTTGAGCTGGAACGCCAGGCCGGCCCTGATCGACTCGACGATGGCCGGGGTGCCGCCCTCCTCCCGGTGCTCGATGTCGTCGAGGTAGTGGTGGCTCTCGGGGTTGACGTACCACACGGTCCCCCCGCCGGGCATGTCGGGTACCCGGTTCTGGAACAGTTCCTTGCGAGCGACGAGGACCCCCGGCGTCCCCGGCCCGCCGATGAGCTTGTGCGGCGACACGAAGATGGCGTCCTTGTAGTCGAGGTTGCCGCCTTCGGGACTGCGCATCCCGATGGCGACGTAGGGAGCGGCCGCGGCGAAGTCCCAGAAGGAGAGGGCGCCGTGCTCGTGGAGAAGGGTCGAGATCGCCGAGGTGTCCGAGATGATGCCGGTGACGTTGGACGCCGCCGAGAACGAACCGATCTTGAGGCGCCGACCGGCGTGTTCGACGAGTGCCTGGCGAAGCAACGAGAGGTCGATGTGCCCGTCCGCATCCTCGCCGATGACGACGACGTCGGCGACCGATTCCCTCCAAGGGAGTTCGTTGGAGTGGTGCTCGAACGGTCCGATGAACACCACGGGCCGCTCGTCGAGGGGGATGTGGGCCGAGAGGTGGTGGCGGTCGTCGAGGGCAGACGGGATGCGCAGGCCCAGGACCCCGACGAGACGGTCGATGGCGGCGGTGCATCCACTCCCGGTGAACACCACGGCGTGGTCGTCGGTGGCCCCCGTGCAACGGCGGATGATCTCCCTGGCATCCTCCCGGAAGCGCGTGGTCTGGAGGCCGGTGCCCGACGACTCGGTGTGGGTGTTGGCATAGAGCGGCAGGACGGCGTCGCGGATGTAGTCCTCGACGAACGAAAGCGCCCGGCCGGATGCGGTGTAGTCGGCGTAGATGACCGGGCGCTGCCCGAATGGGCCGGTGACGATCTCGCGGGAGCCGATCACCGACTCCCGGATCGTGTCGATGAGCATGAAGCCCGGAGGCTACTCGGCGATCCCGATGCCGGACCGGGTGCAGCGGGGTATGACAGGTCCGTCGGTAGCCTTCCACCATGCTGCGCCGAGCCGCCGCGTTGGTTGTGGTCGTCCTTGTCACGACGGCGGTCTTCTCTTCCGCCCCGCCCGCCTTGTCCATCACGAAGGCCGAGGTCGAGCGCGCGTGCGCGGCGTCGAGCCAGGCCCTCAAGGAACTCAATGCCGTCGAGGACCGCGTGGCGGTCGTCACGGCCGAGTTGGCCGACATACGAGGTCGGATCGAGACCACGCTGGCCACCGAGCTCACGCTGCGGTCCCAGGTCGACGAGTACGAGCATGAGATCCGGGCGATGCGCGAGAGCGTCCTGGAGCGGGCCGTGGACCTCTACATGGCCGGCGGCACCTCTTTCACCGGGGTGTTCTTCGTGGCGAAGGACGTCAGCCAGGTCATCGCCGGACAGGAGATGTTGGCCAGCGCCGCCGAGGAGGATGTCGGCTCGATCGACCGTCTCAACGCGCTGGCCGCCAACACGGCAGAGCTCCAGGCCGAGCTCAAGGGCGCGCGCGGTGACCTCGAAACCCTCGAGGAGGACATCTCGGCCCGGTACGACCTCATCTACGACCTCCTCGAGGAGGCAGAGGCCAAGCGCAAGGAGCTCTCCGGCGAGTGCCGGGAGGCCGAAGCCGCCTACCAGAAGGAGCTGGCCCGCCAGAGGGCCTTGGCTGCCGCCCGCCGGTCGGGGGCTGCCGGGGGGTTGCCATCAGGCGCGACGCCGGGGTTCGTGTGCCCGATGAGCGGCCCCCATTCGTTCACCAACGACTGGGGGTTCCCCCGTTCGGGCGGTCGCAAGCACAAGGGGACGGACCTGTTCGCGCCGATGGGTCAGCCGTTGCGGGCGGTGGCCAACGGCACCATCCGGACGGGCAGCGGCGGCTTGGGCGGTACCGTCGTCTGGGTGAACGCCGACTACGGGGTCAACTTCTACTACGCCCATCTCTCGGCGTTGGGCCCCGGCATCAAGACGGGGGCGACGGTGAGCAAGGGTGAGATCGTCGGGTACAACGGCGACAGCGGCAACGCGCGTGGCGGCCGACCTCACCTACACTTCGGCATCTGGGTGAACACCTGGGTGAACCCGTACCCGACGCTCTCGCGGAGCTGCTGACCCATGACAGTCCATCGTCGCCGCCTCGACATCGTCCTCGAACCCGACTACATCGGGGCCCTGTTCGCGGACTCCCTCGAGGAGCTCGGGGAGAAGCGGCGGCTCGTCGATGAGCTCGAGAACGAGCTGTCGTACTACCGCCGTCTCCTCCACGGACGGCTCGATCTGCTGCGCTACGAGCTGGCCCGTCGCCGCGGGGAGGAAACGCGATCGCTCATCGACGCGCTTCCCGACCTGCTGGCTGGCGACCTGACCGGTGCGGGTCCGGGTCACGGCAACCCGCTTGGTCGCCTGCGAGGGGAGTTCACGCCGGCGTTCCCCGAAGTGGAGCGGCGATTCAACCGGATCACGGACAACGACTTCCTCACTCGCCTTCCCGAACTCACGGACGCCGACCTGGAAGGCATCCAGTCCGAGTTCGAGTCGATGGAGGAGGAGATCTCGAACACCCGAGGGCGCCTTCACGAGGTGCACGACGCGATCGTGGCCGAGCTTGCCGCCCGGTACCAGGCAGCCGACTCGGGGTGAGTGCCCTCGTCCGGGTCGTCCGCAGCGGGAGGGCGGAGGCCTTTCATCGTGTCTCGGTGGCGGTGCTCCGTCCCCAGGGTGAGGTGGTCGCCGCAGCCGGCGACTGCGACACCCCGTTCTTCGCTCGCTCGGCCCTCAAACCGTTCCAGGCCCAGGTCGCGTTGCGGTTTGGGGCGGACCTGGCAGGCGCCGACCTGGCGCTCGCGTGCGCCTCCCACGGAGGGTTCCCGCAGCAACTGGCGATCGTGGAGGGGATCCTGGCCGACGGCGGGCTCTCGGAGTCCGACCTGGCGACACCGCATGCGTGGCCCAGCGCCGCCCTCGCCCGGGATGCGGCCGTGCGGGCTGGGGCAGACGTTCCCCGCCGGATCTTCCACACCTGCTCGGGCAAGCACGCGGCCATGCTGCGTGCCTGTCGGTCGAGCGGCCTGCCGACGGACACCTATCTCTCCCCTGGGCACCCCCTTCAGGCCGCCATTGCCCAAGAGGTGCGGACGCTGACCGGTGAGGAGGTCGGTCTTCCGGGCATCGAAGGATGCGGAGCCCCTGTGTTCGCGATGACGGTCGTCGGCCTGGCCAAGGCATTCGCGGCCCTGGCCACCGATCCCGAGCGGGCAGTCGTTCGTGACACCATGCGTGATCACCCGGACCTCATCGGGGAGCCCGGTCGGGTGGACGGAGTCGTGGGTACCGCCCTGGGCGGGGCGGCCAAGATCGGGGCGGAGGGAGCGCTCGGCTTGGCGGTGGACGGCCTGGGTATCGCCATCAAGGTGTGGGACGGTGGGGCTCGCGCCCTCGAGCCACTCGTCGCCTCGGTGCTCGATCGGCTGGGGATGCTCACCCCGGCGCTGGCCGGGCAACTGGAGTCGCCGGTGGCAGGGGGTGGGCGCACCGTGGGGTGGCTCGTCCCCGAGATCGAGTGGGATCCATGAGCCCCTTCGGCGAGAAGCCCTCGGTTTCGTTCGCCACCCACGTCGGCCCGTTCGCCCGGGACGACTTTGTCCGGGTCCTCCACGCCCATTGGGGCGCCGGTGAACTGCTCGAGGTGGTCGAGGGGTCGAGCGCGGCCATGGCCGAACTGGTGGATGGAGTCGTGACGGGGGTTGGGCACCGTGACCTCGTTGATTACCGATCCCCACTCGGTGACGCGGGCGTCGACCTGCTCGCCGATCTCGTGGGGGAGCGCCCCTTCCGGTTCGACTCCATGCCGGCCGAAGTGGCAGACGCCCTGGCCGGGGTCCTGCGATCGCGGGGCCGGGAGGTCGTCGTCGAGTCCCGCGATTCCACGGCGGTGCTCCGCCTTCCCACCACCTACGACGACTGGCTCGGCTCCCTCGGCAGGAAGGAACGCCACGAGACGCGCCGCAAGCGCCGCCGCTACGAGGACCTCGTCGGGACTCCCACGGTCGAGCGGTTCGAGGGGGTCGGGGGACCGTTCGACGAGTTCGTCGCTCTCCACCGGGCGTCTGCCGGGGAGAAGGGTCTGTTCATGACCGAGGCCATGGTGGCCTTCTTCGCCGACCTTCTCGCCCTGCCGGGATGGGGCATCGACGGCCTCATGACCGCGGGTGGATCGCTGGCCGCCGCCGGCTTCGGCTACCACGGCTCCGACGGCTACTACCTCTACAACTCGGCGTTCGACCCGGCGCTGCGGGAGGGATCACCGGGGGTCGTGCTCATGGCCTCGCTCATCGAGTCCGCCATCGGGGCGGGTCGAAAGGTGTTCGACTTCCTCAAGGGTGACGAGGCCTACAAGTACCGCCTCGGTGCCACGGCCCGGGGGCTGTTCGAGGTCGGTGCCTCATGATCACCTCGATCGGCTACCTGAGCTACCACACGTCCCCGTTGCTGACGCCGGGCAGCGGCGACGCCGGGGGGATGAACGTCTACATCGACGAACTGGCGAGGGAGATGTCCCGTCGGGGGATCGACGTCGATGTCTACACCCGCAAGGCCGACGCGGCCCTCCCGGATGTCGTCCAGGTCACCGACCGCTACCGGGTCGTCCACGTCGAGGCGGGCCCGGTGGGCCCCCGCCCGATCGAGGAGCTCCTGGCATGGGTCGACGCGTTCGCCCACGGGGCGATGGCCCATGCGGAGGCGAACCGGCGGTCGTACGACCTCCTCCACAGCCACTACTGGCTCTCCGGCCGCGTCGGTCTCCTCATGAAGGACGAGCTGGGGGTCCCGCTCGCCAACAGCTTCCACACCCTCGGGCGGGTCAAGGACCTCACGCGCCGGGACGGCGACCGCCGGTCGAGCGAGGCCCGAATCCGAGCCGAGCAGGCGGTCATCGAGCGTTCGGACTGCGTCATCGCCTCGACCCCGGCCGAGGCCAAGGACCTCCTCGAGCACTACGCGGCCGACCCGACGCGGCTCTGCATGAATCCGCCCGGGATCAACCACGAGCTGTTTCGACCCGGCAACAACGAAGCCGCGCGCATCGGCCTCGGGTTCGACCCCGGCCCGCTGGCGCTGTTCGTGGGTCGAATCCAGCCGCTCAAGGGGGTGGATGTGGCCCTCGAGGCCGTCGCCTTGGCACGCGTTCGGGTGCCCGACCTTCGACTCGTCGTCGTGGGTGGCCCCTCAGGGATCCAGGGTCACGAGGAAGCCGAGCGACTGCATGACCGTTCCCATGGGTCCGACCTGGCCGGTGTCGTCGAGTTCCTCCCGGCCCAACCCCACGACTCTCTGCCGGCCTTCTATCGGGCGGCCGACGTCGTGCTCTGTCCGTCCCGCTCGGAGTCGTTCGGGCTGGTGGCGGTGGAGGCCCAAGCCTGTGCCACGCCGGTGGTGGCGGCCCGGGTGGGAGGGTTGGCGTTCGGTGTCGCCAACGAGGAGTCCGGCCTGCTCATCGACGGGTGGGAGCCACAGGACTACGCCGATGCCCTCGTCAGGGTGTTCACCGAACGGGGCCTGGCCCGACTCCTCAGCGAAGGTGCCAGGGAGCGGGCGCGTATCTTCACGTGGAAGGCCGCCGCCGACCGCCTCCTGGAGCTGTATGACGGCCTCACGGAGTGACGTGCGGGGACGGCTCGTCGACCTCATCGACGGGTTCATCGCCGACCCGGAGTCCGACGTCGAGTATCGGGAGGTCGTCGAGGGACGGGTGGCCGTGCGGATGCGTCAACAGGTGCGGGAGGCGACGACCGTGTGGTGTGACCCCGGTGAGCGCACGGTGGTGTTCGAGGCCTACCTGCTGCCGGCACCGGTCCTGGACACCGAGGCGGTGTACCGCCACTGCCTCGTTCGCAACGCCGGGACCTGGCTCGTGCACTACGCCCTCGCCAAGGACGGTGGGGTCATGCTGCGAGCCCGCGTGGACGTCGATCACCTGGACCAGGAGCGGCTGTCGTACGTGTTGGCGGAGATCTGGGACCAGGTGGAACGGTCGTTTCTCCCGCTCCGCCGGCTGGGATTCCCGACGCGCGAAAAGTAGGCCCCGGAATTGTTGTCCACAGCCGGTTGTGGGCAGTGACCGCCATATCCACACCCAAATGTGGACAACCGGGCCCGATATCGGCCGAGGTCGTTGGAGGACCCGCCGGAGGCCTGTTGAGAACGCGAATTCGGGCCGTTTCTCCCTACCGTTGTCCACAGGCGACGGGGTTGTCGAGCCCGCCCGATCCGCATACATTCGGAGGCACGAAGCCCGAGGGGCCGAGACGCCGGAACACTCCGTTCGGGGAAGTGCGGGATGCACCGGCGTCGGAGTTCCTCGGGCTTTCACTCGTCCGTGGGGGAACGGGGGGTCATGACGGCCACTCGCCCGACGGAGACGATCCGGCGACCTGGCTGGACGGCGTCGTGGGGTGCTCCAGGGTCGAGTCCGGCGGCCCGCCATCGGGTTGCCACGTCCTCCAGCGCCCACCGGGTCTCCAGGGCGAGGCCGGCCAGGGCGGCCGGTCGCCCCGGCACTTCGATCATCTCGATGAGGGGGCCGGCCAGCAGGAACGCCGCCGTCTGGCCCCGGGCGGTCGTCCCGGTTCTGCGGAGGTCCACGCCGACGGCCACGAGGGCATCGACACCCGCGTGCAGGTCGGGAACGGTGATGACGACGTGGTCGACGCCCCAGTCGCTCTCGATGCGGGGGGTGACGGGGTCGGTGAAGGTGGGGATTCCCAGCTTCGGCACAGAGCCGGTCCACGCCCAGGCCGGAGAGCCGTCGACAACCGTGAGGGGCGACAGGACGGCGGGGAGGTGGATCCCGATCCCGGGCAGGTGGGTTGGGAAGCGGACCGCGGCGAGGGCGCTCATCGCCGGCGACGGAACCAGGCGAAGAACGCCAGGAGTGCCATCGCGCCGAGGACGGCGGACGCCACCCGCCGCACGGTGGCGGCAGCTCCCGGGGCGGCCGGTTCGGTGAAGTCGATGGCGGGTTCGGTCGTGGGCGTGGTCACCCCGCCCTCCGGTTCGGCCACGGTGGTGGTGACCACGGTCGAGGTGGACGGCGAGGTGAAGGTGAGGACGATCGCTCCACCGGATCCGGGCTCGGCCGTGACGGTCGTTCCCGCCGGCCAGGCGGCGGCGAGCGCCGCGGCCTCGTCGCAGCTGACGACCGAGGCCGTGGTAACACCCGACGCCTCGCCGGTCCCGGTGGCGATGGCCGACAGGGCACATCCGAGCGCTTCGCCGGCGGTCAGGCCGGGGGTGCTCGTCGACGTCGTCTCGACCGGGGTCGTGCTCGTCGAGGTGGTCGATGTCGTGGTGCTGGACACGGGAAGGGTTGACGTCGTGGTGGTCGTGGTGGTCGTGGTGGAGGCCGTCGTCGAGGTCGGTGTCGTGGTGGTCGCGGTGGTCGTCGGTGTCGTGGTGGTCGTGGTGGTCGGCGGGGGGAGCTTCATGAAGATCGTGGTGACGTAGAGGAGGCCATCGGGGGCCTGGAAGGTCCCCACGCCCATGTGGGTGTAGTCCCCCAGGATGTTGTCCCGGTGCCCGGGTGAGTTCATGAACGCCGAGTAGATGGCGCTGGCGGTCGGGCCCCGGCCCACGTTCTCCCCGATCCGGAGCCAGCCCGAGACGAGGCCGGTGAGCTCCGAGCTCTGCGAGTGGTAGATGGAGTTCGTCCCGGCCATCTCCTCGGAGTGGGTGCGGGCGTAGGCCGTGAGGGTCGAGTGGGCCTGGAGGGTGTTGAGCCCGTTCGACTGCCTCGTCGAGTTGATGCTCGAGGAGAACGTCCCCTCATCCGGTCCGGCGAGAACGACCAGGACCGGGGTGACCACCAGGACCACGAAGGCGAGGAGGGCGATTCTCCAGTTGCGATTCACGGTCGGATCCAGCTCGATTCAGCGCTCGGTATCGGGTGAGGTCCGACCCCGGCCAGGCCCCGCTCCGTTCGCCGGACACCCTACCGGGGCAACGGTTCGATTCACCGCACGGTGCGACCCCGGGGCGGGGTCCCGAGCGACCCGACTACGAGGCCTTGCGGACCCACTCCCGCCGCAGGCGCCGGCGCTCGTTGGGGGTGGTGCCGCCCCAGATGCCGAGCGTCTGGTTGGTCCCGAGCGCGAATTCGAGGCACTCCACCTTCACCGGGCAGGTGGCGCAGATCTTCTGCGCTCGGCGCATGCCTTCGAGGTCCTCGCCGGCAAGGAAGAACGAGTCCGACGAAAGGTCCGAGCAGGCGGCGTCCATTCGCCACGCTTGGTCGTATTCAAGGGTGATCGAATCCATGGTCAGCTTCCGAACGTTACCGAACAGCGGTTTATTCCCATACGACGCCGGCGTCCGTCCGGATGGTTCCAACGGTCGCCCCGGCAGCGGCCTCGGTAGGCTGGGGCGCCCTCGACCCGATGGCTGCACCTCAACCCCCTCCCCATGGACCGGGTCCCGCGTGGACCCCGACACCGGCCGACCCACCGCGGGTGTGGGTCATCGTGCGTGCCCTGGGCCTGGCGACGTTCGCCGGGCTCATCGCAGCCCTCCTCGCCACCTTCGTCCTCGTCGTCTTGTGGGGCGCGCTGTTCGTCGGCGAGCGGCTGGGCTGGACCGACGCGGCGACGGTGAGTGGGATCCTCGGCACCGGGCGGTGGGTGGCGGCCGGAGTGGCCGTGGCGCTCGCCATATGGTCGGGTGGGTACGGTGCCACCGCCCGCGGCAGTGGCCCAAGGGTCACGACCGCCATCCTCCTCGGTGTCCCGTTCGGGCTCGGGCTGGCCGCGCTCGGATCGCACGCCTGGACCGTGGGGGCCCTGGGGGTCGGGTGGGCGGTGGCGGTCCCCGCCCGGTCCGTACGGGTCGCAGCGGTCCGGGCCATCCCGGGTGCCGTGGCGGGTTTGGCCCTCATCCCCTTCACGGTCCCCGGCGTTGCCATGGAGTTGGTCGCCGGCCTGGGAGGCTTCGTACTGGCGGGTATGGTCGTGGTCGTGATGATCGCCTTTGTCGAGCCGGCACTGTGGGGCCCGGAGCAGGCACGGCCACCCGTGCCCGGCGAGGTGTGACCATGGAGCTGCTGCGTACCCCGGACGCTCGGTTCGTCGACCTGCCGGAGTTCGACTTCGAACCGCGATTCACGACCATCGAGTCGTCCGATGGCACCCCGATCCGGGTCCACCACGTCGAGGAGGGCCAGGGCCCGCCGGTGCTGCTCCTCCACGGCGAGCCGTCGTGGTCGTTCCTGTACCGCAGGATGATCCCGCCACTGGCCGCGTCCGGGTACCGGGCAGTAGCGCCGGACCTCCTGGGGTTCGGCCGCTCGGACAAGCCGGCCTCGATGGATGACTTCTCGTACGCGGCCCTCGTCGAGTGGACGGAACGATGGTTGGTGGCCATGGACCTCGCCGACATCACGCTGTTCTGCCAGGACTGGGGCGGGTTGGTGGGACTGCGGCTCGTCGCCGCCCACCCGGATCGATTCCGGGCGGTGGTCGCGGCCAACACGGGCCTGCCGACGGGAGACCAGGACATGGGCGCGGCGTTCCTCGCGTGGCGCGAGTTCTCCCGGACCTCCTCGCTCTTCGATGCCGGGTGGATCGTCCAGGGGGCGACCGTGCGGGACGTCCCCGCCGAGGTCGTGGCCGCCTACGACGCGCCCTTCCCCGATGACAGCTTCAAGGCGGGTCCACGCATCCTGCCGAGCCTCGTCCCGGCCTCGCCCGACGACCCCGCCCGGGCGGACCAGGAGGCCGCCTGGGAGGTGTTGAAAGGGTTCCACAAGCCGTTCGTGACTGCGTTCAGCGACTCCGACCCCATCACCGCCGGGGGCGATCGGGTGTTCCGCAAGCTCGTCCCCGGCGCCGCCGGCATGCCACACGTGACCGTCGAGGGGGCCGGTCACTTCCTCCAGGAGGACCAGCCCGACCGCCTCGTCGAGGTCATCCTGGAGGCTGCCCGCCTCGGGGCCTGACGGCATCCCCGGGGCCACCCCCGGTTCGCGGCCACTCAGGCAGTCAGCCCTCGACGGTGATGGTGGCCCGCATGTCGGTGTGGATGGTGCAGAAGTAGTCGTACGTACCGGGCTCGCCCAGCACGATCTCGTGGGTGGCGTCGGGTCCAAGCGTCCCCGTTCGGAAGGCGCCGCCCTCGGCCGTCGCGGTGTGGCCGACGCCATCCAGGTTCGTCCAGACGATCGTCGTCCCCGGGGTGACGGTGGCCTCGGCCGGCTTGAAGGCGAAGCCGTCGATCGCGATCTGGACGACCTCCCCGTTGGGTTGGACGGTCGGCGGCGGGGCTTCGGTGGTGGTTGCCGGCACGGTGGTGGTGGTGGGCTGGGTTGGTGCCACCGCCGGTGTGGTCGCGGCCACCGTGGCAGGGGGTGCGGTCGTCGCACCGGGGGTCGGTGAGGCACACGCCGCCAC
>JBFKVA010000052.1:0-15412 GCA_041635475.1 Acidimicrobiia bacterium
GAGCTGGGGGCGGTGGCGGCGGTGATGCGCCGCCACGCCGAGCATCTCGTCACCTGGTTCGGGGCCACGGTGGGGATCCGCAGTTTCCGCAAACACCCGGGTTGGTACCTCAAGGGGTTCCCGGTGGGCAACGAGATCCGACGCTCCCTCAACCAGGTGGGAAGCCTGCCGGAGCTGGATGATCTCCTCGGCCGGCTCGACCCGCACCTTCCCTACCCCGCGGCCACCGGGGCTCGACGCGGCCACACCCAGGGGCCTCGCCGGGTGAAGCTCCCCGACGGGTTCCTCACCGACCCGGACGAGGTGCCGATCCTCGATCGGGCCGCCGCCGAGGCCGTGTCGGGAGGGTGATGGTCCTCAGGTGAGGAGCATCCGGGCGGCGGCGACGATCGCCGCGATCATGAGCACCCACCGCACCCACCCGGTGCCCTTGCTGATCGCCACGTGGGCAGCCACCCACGCGCCGGCCATGTTGCCGCCTGCCAGCACGAACCCTGCGACCCAGTGGACCTTGCCCGCCCAGATGAACGTTGCCAGCGCCAAGAAGGTGTACGAGGCGATGAGGGTGAGCTTGGCGGCGTTGCCGGTGAGCAGGTTCATGCCGCCGAACACGATGAGGGCCCCGATGAAGAGGAAGCCGACGCCGGTCTGGATGAACCCCCCGTAGAAGCCCAGTCCGAGGAACACGACGGTCCGCCACGGTTCGTGGAGGCGGTTGTTGCCGTCCCCTTCCCAGGTGGAGGGCTTGACGAGGACCGAGGCGGCCACGAACAGGACCGCGATGCCGATGACCCGTTTCATGAGGATGGGGTCGATGCGGGTGGCGACCTGGGCGCCGGTGACGGCCCCGATGACGGTGGGGATGATGAGGGGCCGCAACTGAGCCCACGGCACCTTGCCACTCTGGTGGAACCGGGTCACGCCCGAGAGGTTCTGGAGCAGGATCGCAACCCGATTCGTCCCGTTGGCGACCACGGCGTCGCCCAGGAACTCCACGAGGACCGGCAGGGTGATCGCCGACCCGCCCCCGGCCACGGCGTTGATGAAGCCGGCGGCAAACCCACCCACGACGAGGAAGACGCCGGTCCAGAGGTCGAGGTCGATGTCCATGCGGGTCGAACCGTACTCCCCTCGATCCGTCCGCCCGGCCCACGACGCCCACGCCGGTACGCTCACCCCATGCGGCGGAGAGACCTCCAAGGGCGCGAGAGCGTCGACGGCCGCGGGCCTCGTCCGGGACGGGCCATCGCCGCCGTCGGCGCCCTCGGACTCGGGGTCGTGCTCCTCATCGCGTTCATCGGTGGCGGCGACGCGGACCCCGGGCACGTCGTCACCGGCCTGCGACCGGCCCCATCGGGCGACCGGGCCCAGCCGGTGGAACTCCACCCGACCGACCTCGAGTACGCCTCGTTCGCGGAGGAGATCGTCGCCGACCTCGACCTCCTGTGGGCCGACGTGTTCTCCCGCTCGGACCGTGTCTACCACGCCTCCACCGTCGTGCTGTTCCGGGGGTTCACCGACTCGGCGTGCGGCGGGGCCAACGAGCAGGTCGGGCCGCACTACTGCCCGCTGGACAGCACGATCTATCTCGATGAGACGTTCTTCGACGCGCTGTCCGGCTCCCGCCCGCAGGACGGCGAAGGCGACTTCGCCGAGGCGTACATCATCGCCCACCAGGTAGGACACCACGTCCAGAACGAGCTCGGCATCCTCCACGAGGCTCGCTCGCTCCAGGCGTCGGACCCCGATGGCGCCGACCAGCTCTCGGTCGAACTCGAACTCCAGGCCGACTGTTTCGCCGGGGTGTGGGCGTTCACCCTGGCCCAGCGGGGGGACATCCTCGACCCGGCCGCCGTGGACGAGGCCCTCGCCGTGGTCGCCGCCGTTGCCGGTGACCGTGTTCAGCAGAAGACGTCGGGCATGCTCAACCGGGAGTCCTGGACCCACGGCTCGGCGGCCGAGCGGGCCGCGTGGGTGACGGTCGGCTACCGCAGCGGGGACCCCGCCCAATGCGACACGTCGGGCTGAGCGCTACAGGGCGAGCACGCCCTGGATGGCATTCATCCGATCCTGTCGCCACTGCACCACCCAGGACGTGCCGTCGGCCATCGCCTCGGTCTCCTCGAGGATCTCCGCCAGCGGGAACGTCCTAAACTGGGGATCGGACGTCTTCTCGCCCCCGTGCACGGTGGCCTGCCACACCACGCCGACTCCGCTCTTGCCTGCGATGAGCGTCTCGACGGCCACGAACCCCATGCGGCCGGCGAGCATCCGGTCGCTGCTCGACGGTGCACCGCCGCGCTGCACGTGTCCGAGCACGGTGGCCCGTACGTCGATCTCCGTCCCGGCCAGGCGGTCCTCGATCTCCCGGGCCAGGCGGTCCGACGGAATCCCGACACCTTCGGCCTGGATGATGAGCACGCGGGGCTTCTCGCGGTCGGCGTCGAACGAGTCGCGGATGAGCGTCGCCGTGGCCTCGACGATCTCCTCCTCACTGCGACCCTGCGACGGCAGGAGGACACCATCGGCGGCGGTCGCCACCGCCGCCGACATGGCCAGGTACCCCGAACTGCGGCCCATCACCTCGACGATGAACGCCCGGCTGAGGGCCGAGGCGGTGTCGCAGATCCGATCGCAGGCATCGACGATCGTGTTGAGGGCGGTGTCGACACCGATGGCCATGGCCGTGCACCCGACGTCGTTGTCGATGGTGGCGGGGACGCCGACGGTGGCCGTCCCGGTCTCGTCGGCCAGGGCCGCCGCCCCGGTGAGCGAGCCGTTGCCACCGATCACGATGAGCCCGTCCACGCCTGCCGCCCGCAGCGAGCCGGCGGCCTGGAGGCGGCCCTCGGTGGTGAGGAACCGTTTCGAACGGGCCGACCCCAGGAACGTCCCCCCGGCGTTGCCGTTGTCCTGGACGGCCCGGACCGGGACCAAGCCCCGCTTCGTCTCTCTCGTGAGGGGGATGAACCGTCCGTCGATGAGGCCCTCGTATCCGTGTTCGGCGCCGATGACGGCCATCCCCTTCGAGGCGGCGACCTTGACGATGGCCCGTACGGCGGCGTTCATCCCGGGCGCATCACCACCGGAGGTCAGGACCGCGATCTTCATGGCGGTCGCAGCCTAGAAGGCCGCCGCCGGGGATCGCCGGCCACCGGGGGATCGACGGATGACCCGATGCACGACCTCAGGCCATCGCCCGCAGGCGGACGGCTGCTTCGGCCAGGACCTCCAGCCGCTTGGGGAACGCAAACCGGACGAGGTGACGGCCCTCGGCCGGCCGCTGGTAGAACACGACGTTGGGGATGGCCACCACCCCGGCCCGGTGTGGGAGTTCCCGGCAGAAGGCGAAGCCGTCGTCGAAGCCGAGCGGTCGGACATCACAGGTGACGAAGTAGGTGCCCTCGGGTCGGAACACGTCGAAGCCGGCAGCCTCGAGCCCCTCACAGAGCACGTCGCGTCGCTCCTGGAGCCCGGCGGCCAGGCCTTCGAAGTAGTCGTCGGGCAGGGCGAGGGCCTCGGCGACCGCCGGCTGGAACGGGGCGCCGTTCACGTACGTGAGGAACTGCTTGACGGTCACGACCGCCGCGATGAGGGGCGCCGGGCCGGTCACCCATCCGATCTTCCACCCCGTCATGGCAAACGTCTTGCCGGCCGAGGAGATCGTGAGGGTGCGTTCGCCCATCCCGGGAAGGGTGGCGATGGGGATGTGACGGCGCCCGTCGAAGGCCATGTGCTCGTAGACCTCGTCGGTGACCACGAGGAGATCCCGCTCGATGGCGAGGTCGGCGATCACGGCCAGTTCGGCGGCCGACAGGACGCGGCCTGTCGGGTTGTGGGGGGTGTTGACGAGCAGGATGCGGGTCTTGTCGGTGATCGCCGCGGCCAGGGCTTCGGGGTCGAACCCGTAGGTCGGAGGGGTGAGCGTCACCGTGACGAGTCGAGCGCCCGCCATCGCCGTCGCCGCCCCGTACGAGTCGTAGGCGGGGTCGAACGCCACCACCTCGTCCCCGGTTTCGCACAGGGCGAGGAGGCAGGCCGCGATCGCTTCCGTCGCCCCGGCGGTCACGAGCACCTCCGACTCGGGGTCGGGCGAGAGCCCGTGGAACCGCTGCTGGTGGGCCCCGATCGCCTCCCTCAGCGCGGCGGTCCCCCGTCCGGGTGGGTACTGGTTGTGCCCCTCCCGGATGGCCCGGATGGCCGCCTCCGCGATGGAGGCGGGCCCGTCGGTGTCCGGGAACCCCTGGCCCAGGTTGATCGCCCCGGTCTGGGCGGCGAGGGCGGACATCTCGGCGAAGATCGTCGTGCCGAATCCCTGGAGGCGGGAGGCGAGGTAGGGGGCTCTTGTCATCGACATGTCCTGGGCTGGGCTGGCGACCCCACGCTACTGCCCGGGCTGGCCGGCCTCGCCCAACCGGTGGGCGACCGCGGCGATGACCGCCACCGCCATGGCCAGGGTCACCGCGACGACCGGCCACATGGCGGTGAACCCGAAGTCGTGGGCCACCGCACCGAGCACGAGGGGCGCGACTGCCGACCCCACGAAGACCCCGGCCTGGGTGACCGACGTCGACTTGGCGGCGGTCCCGGTGTTGGAGTTGATGACGGTGAACGTGAGCAGCCCGGGCCAACCCCACCCGGTGGCGTAGGCGAGGACCATGAGCACCCCGAACACTGGGGGGAGGGCCAGCGCCATCGCTCCGAACACGAGCGCGCCGGCCCCGGCCAGGATGATGATCCCCCCCAATCCGCGCCCGTGGAGACGGTCGGTCAGCCACCCGGCGAACGCCCGCATCCCGATCGAGGCGGCCGCCCCACCCGTCTGCAGCCACCCGGCGGTCTCGGCCCGGATGCCCAGGTCGATCGCCGCCGACACGCCGAACGCCCCCAGCGAGGTGGCGGCGAACACCGCCAGCGACGCCCCGGCCGCCAGCCACGTGAGGTCGCGGGGCGTGAGGGTCCTGGCCACCTGCCGCCGGTCCCGGCCTTCGAACACCGCCGGACGAACGGGGCCACGGGGCACGGCGGCCACGACGGCCAGTGCCCCCAGGCCGGCCGCCACGAACGCCGTCCGCCAGCCGACGGTCACGACGATGGTGGGGACCGAGAGTCCCGCCAGGAGGGTGGCGAGGGGGATGCCGGCGTGCTTCAGGGCGGTGACGGTCGCCCGCCGGTCGGGAGGAACGCCGTCGGCGATGGCCTGGTTGCCGGCCGGGTTCGCCACCCCGTAGCCGACGGCGGCGGCCGCCATGAACCCGCCGAGAACAAGGGCGCTGTCCGCGAAGAGGGCGATGCCGATCGAGGTGACGGCGGCGATGAGACCGTTCAACCGCATCGCCCGCTGCCATCCGGCCCGTTGCACCCAACTCCCGACGGCCATCGAGGAGACGGCGGCGACGCCGAAGAACACGGCCGTGAGCACTCCCAGGCCGCGGGTCGAGATCCCCAGTTCGGGACCGATGGCGAAGAACGCCGCCCCGGTCAGGAACACCGCCTGGGTCCCGGTGGTGATGACGAGGATGGCCAGGCCCAGCAGTCGGGTGAGGGACATCGGCTGGACGCTACCGGCCCGTCGCACCCGCCACCGTCTCGGTCCGCGTAGCGTTTGGGGGGAAAGGAGGCACATCGTGGAACGCGACATCACGATTGCCGTTCATCTCGTCGAGGACGCGACCGAGACCAACGTGAAGATGGTGCTGGACCTACGCGGCGACCACTTCGAGGCCATCGGCAAGGCCCGCAGGAACCCGATCGACCCTCCGCTCCCCGCCATCGGGGAGGAGCTGGCCATCGCTCGGGCTCTCGCCAACCTGCAGGAGGCGGTGATGGAGACCGCCCTCGACCGGGTGGAGAAGTTCACCGTCCACGTGTAGAGCCGTCGGACTCGACCGGCACCTCAGGGGGCGGCTGCTAGAACTGGACCGCGGCCGCCGCCCAGTGGAAACCCGCGCCAAACGCGGTGAGGACGACGAAGTCGCCCTCCTTGACCCGGCCCTTGGCCACGGCCTCCCACAGTGCCAGCGGAACGGACGCCGAGCCGGTGTTGCCGTACTCGTGCACGTTCACGTAGACCCGATCCTCACTGATGCCGAGGCGGGCGCCGACGGCATCGATGATCCGCTTGTTGGCCTGGTGGGGAACGAGGAGGTTGATGTCAGGAATCGACCGGCCCACCCGGGACACGACGTCGGTGACGGCCCCGCTCATCCGGTGGACCGCCTCCTTGAAGACCCGGCGGCCGTCCATGACGAGGTTCTTGTGTTCCTCGGCCAGGGCGGCTTCGATCGAGAACGGGAACCGCGACCCGCCGGTGGCCAGCGTGAGGATGCCCGTCTTGCTTCCATCCGTCCCGCAGACGACGTCCAGCACCCGGGCCTTGGCGTTCTGGAGGCCCATGATGACGGCGCCCGCCCCGTCGCCGAACAGCACGGACGTCGCCCGGTCCTTCTGGCTGATGAGCCGCGAGATGAGTTCGACGCCGACCACCAGGATCTTGTCGACGCCCATGTTGATGCGCGCCCTGGCCACGTCCACGGCCTGGATGAAGCCCGCGCAACCGCTCCCGCCCAGGTCGAACGCGGCGACGTTGCCGATCCCCAGGAGGTGCTGGAGGAACGAGGCGGTGTCGGGCGTGTACACCTCGGGGGTGTCGGTGGCAACGATCACCTCACCGATGTCGGAGGCATCGAGCCCGGCGTCCTCCATCGCTCGCTGGGCGGCCGTGGCCGCCATCGTCACCGTCGTCTCGTCCAGGGCGGCGATGCGCCGTTCCTTGATCCCGGTGCGGGCGGTGATCCACTCATCGGAGGTGTCGACGAGGGCCGCCCAGTCGTCGTTCGTCATGACCCGCTCCGGCACGTAGCCGCCAAAGCCCATGATTGCCGCCACGCGTCCTCCGCACTCGATCAGGTGACGCAGCGTACATCACTCCCCGCCCGATGGGCCGCCCCCGGGCCGACCTTTCCTCACCGACCGCCCACCCGATAGGGTTGCCTTCGATGATCACTCCTTACGGTGCGTGGGCCTCCCCGATCTCGCCCGAGATGCTGGCCGGAGGCCAGGTCTCGTTCTGGGGCCTCACCGCGGACGGCGACGACGTCTACTGGGGTGAGTTCCGTCCGGCCGAGGCCGGGCGGGTGGCGACGATGCGCTGGCGCGACGGCGACGTCACCGAGGTGGCCCCCGGGTTCAACGCCCGCACCCTGGCCCACGAGTACGGGGGGGCGTCGGTGGCCGTGGATGGGGGACGGATCGTGGCGTCGTCGTACGTCGACCAGAGGGTGTACCGCCTCGACGGGCCCCAGCCCCGGGCCATCACCCCGGAGCCGGACACGCCTCGTGGATGGCGTTACGCCGACACCCACTTCGCCGCCGGCGAGTGGCTCTTGGCCGTCCGCGAGGACCACACCGGTCGGGGCGAAGCCGTGTCGACGATCGTGTCCCTGGACCCCGAGGGGGAGACGGACCCGGTGGTGATCGTGTCGGGCCACGACTTCCACGCGTCTCCCCGTGTGAGCCCGGACGGGACCAAGGTGGCGTGGATCGCCTGGGACCATCCCAACATGCCCTGGGACCACACCGAGTTGTGGGTGGGAGACCTGGGGGCCGACGGCGTCACGAACGCCCATCGGGTGCCGTCAGCGGGCGAGTCGTTCTTCCAACCCGAGTGGTCGCCGTCCGGGGACCTCCATGTCGTCTCCGACCGAACCGGGTGGTGGAACCTGTACCGGGTCAGCGGCGACGACCTCGTCGCCCTCAACCCGACGGCCCTGGAGTTCGGTGAGCCCGCATGGCTGTTCGGGTTCCGCACGTACGGGTTCCTGGCCGACGGTCGGCTCGTCGCCAAAGCCGCCGACCGGGGCCTGTGGTCGCTCTTCGTGGAGCGGGGCGACGGGTTCGTTGCCGTCGACGTCGGTGACCGCCACGCCTCCAGCCCCTGGCTCACCGTCGTCGGCGATCGGGTGTGGACGGTGATGGGGGGCCCGGCCGAGCCCATGTCGCTGCTGGCAGTGGACGCGGGCGGCGGTCATGAGGTGATCGCCCGGGCGTCGAACGTCGACCTCGACCCGTCGCTCGTGAGCCGTCCCCGGGCCATCGAGTTCCCGACGAGCGACGAGACCACGGCCCACGCGTTCCTCTATCTCCCCGCCAACCCGGATCACACCGCCCCGGAGGGCGAACTCCCACCCCTCATCGTCTTCTCGCACGGCGGACCGACGTCCCAGACCCAGGCCGCCCTCAACCTGGGGATCCAGTTCTGGACGAGCCGCGGGTTCGCGGTGGTCGACGTCAACTACCGGGGGTCGACGGGGTTCGGACGCGAGTACCGAAACGCGCTGCGAGGGCGGTGGGGTGAGGTCGACGTCCTCGACTGCGTGCGGGCCGCCGAGTACCTCGCCGCCGAGGGCATGGTCGACGGTGACCGGCTGGCGATCCGGGGAGGCAGCGCCGGCGGCTACGTCACGCTGTGCGCCCTGACCTTTCACGACACGTTCTCGGCGGGTGCCTCGTACTGCGGGGTGGCGGACATCCTCGCCCTCATGGAGACCACCCACAAGTTCGAGGCCCGCTACGACGAGTCGCTCATCGGGCCGATGCCGGCGTCCCGTCAACTCGCCCACGATCGGTCCCCCATCCACTTCGCCGACCGGGTGTCGTGCCCGGTGCTCGTGATCCAGGGGGCCGAGGACCCGATCGTCACCCCCGACCAGGCCGAGGTCTTCGTCGACGCATTGCGGGCCAACGGCCTCCCCCACGCCTACCTGCTCATCGAGGGGGAGGACCACTTCCTGGCCAAGGCGGACACCATCGTGGCCACCCGCGAGGCCGAACTCAGCTTCTACGGCCAGCTCTTCGGGTTCGACCCGGCCGGTGAGATCACACCGGTGAGGATCGAGAACCGCTGAGTGCTCAGGGGATGATGACCGTGCGGACGGCCCCGCCGAACCGCTCCATGCGGTCCATGACGTCGTTCACGTCCCCGGCCGACAGAGGAACCGTGGCACCCACGACCTCATCGAGCACGAGTTGGCCGTCGAGGTGGAACTGGAGAAGCTGGGGGATCTCCGACAGGAGGTGGTCGCACACACCGATGAACTCCGCCTCCCGGCCCACGAGGTCCGCGTAGGGGACCACCGGGATGCTGTCGGTCGACAAGCCGACGATGGCGGCCCGGCCCTTCACACCGAGGACGTCGAGTGCCTGGCGCATCGTGGATCCGAGGCCGATGACCTCGAGCGACACGTCGACCCCCGCACCATCGGTGGCGTCGTGGACCTGGCGGACGGCGTCCCCGGTGGCGTCGATGGGAACGGCCCCGAACGCCGCGGCGAGGTCGAGTCGGTCGGGGTTCGTGTCCACGGCGAACACCTCTCTGGCGCCCAGCGCCCGGGCGAGTTGGACGGCCGACATCCCGAGTCCGCCGCACCCGAACACCGCCACCGTCTCCCCCGGGGCGAGGCGTGCCTTGCGCAGGGCGTGGAGCGAGGTGGCCGACGAGCACATCATCACCGCCCCCTGTTCGAACGGGATGGCGTCGGGCAGCCCGACCGCGTTGACCGAGGGCACGGTGATGAACTCGGCGTACCCGCCGGGCCGGGAGTTGCCGAGCATGCGTCCCTGGCCACAGAACTGCTCCGACCCCGCCAGGCACCACTTGCAGGATCCGCAGAACGTCTGGTAGTGCAGGCACACCCGCTCACCCACCCGGGTCCGGTCGACGCGTTCGCCCGCCGCCACCACCGTGCCCGCCACCTCGTGGCCGAGGGTGATGGGCAGCGTCCTGGGACCGAGCGGTCCCTTTCGGTAGTGCACGTCGGAGTGACAGATGCCGACGGCGGCCACCCGCACCATGACGTCATCAGGACCCGGGGCCTCGGGTTCCACGGTTCGCTCCTCGAGCGGCCGGCCCCGGGTGACGAGTTGGATCGCTTTCATCGAGCGGAGCGTACCCACCGGGCCTCGGCTGCTGGGTCCGTATGATCGCCCGGTGGAACAGATCATCGGCGCCTGCAGTCTCGACTGCCCCGACGCGTGCTCCTGGGTCGTCACCGTGGAGGACGGCCGGGCGGTGAAGCTGCGCGGCAACCCGGATCACCCGTTCACGCGCGGGGGACTGTGCGTGAAGGTCAACCCGTACATCGAGTACACGAACCGGCCCGACCGCATCCTCCATCCGCTGCGTCGGGTCGGACCCAAGGGGGCCGGGACGTTCCATGCGATCTCGTGGGACGAGGCGCTCGCCGAGATCGGGGGGCGGATGCGCGAGGCGATCGACGTGCACGGGGGCGAGGCGATATGGCCGTACGCCGGCACCGGGTCGGTGGGGTGGCTCCAGGGAGAACCCGCCGGCAAACGCCTCTTCAACGCGCTCGGGGCGTCGAACCACCTCCTCAACATCTGCTCGTTGGCCGGGCGGGTCGGGATGTCCTACACGATCGGCTCCCCGTTCGGGATGGACCCCATGGACCTCGTCCAATCGAAGCTCATCCTCCTGTGGGGAACGAACACCCTGACGTCCAATCACCACCTCTGGCCGTTCGTGGAGCAGGCGCGGGGCCGGGGGGCGCAGGTCGTCGTCATCGACCCGTACCGGACGGCGACCGCCGCCCGGGCCGACCACCACGTGGCGCCCCTCCCCGGCACCGACGGGGCGCTGGCCCTGGGTCTCGTCGCCGAGATCGTCCGACTGGGGGCACAGGACGACGCCTACCTCGCCGAGCACACCCTGGGATGGGAACGCTTCGTTGGTGAAGAACTCTCAACCTGGAGCGCCGAGAGGGCCGCCGCCACGTGTGACCTCCCGGTCGACGACGTCCGGGCGCTGGCCGCTCGCATCGCCACCTCCCGACCCACGGGCATCCGCAGCCTCATGGGCATGCAACGGCACGGAGGCGGTGGGCAGGCGGCCAGGGTGATGTCGATGATCCCCGCCGTGACCGGCGACTTCGCCCGTCTCGGAGGTGGCATCTGCTACTCCACCGGGTCGGCGTACGGGTTCGACGTGGAGGCGGCCACGAGGCCCGACCTCCGACCCCACCCGGTGCGGACGCTCACCATGACCCGCCTGGGTGAGGGGCTCCTCGACGTCGACGATCCGCCGGTGACCGTCCTGTTCATGTGGGCGGCCAATCCCCTCGCCGCCAACCCGGATCTCGGCCGGGTGCGGCGGGGCCTCGCTCGCGACGACCTCTTCACGGTCGTCGTGGACCACGTCCACACCCCGACCACGGCGTACGCCGACATCGTCCTGCCCGGCACCACCCAACTCGAACACGCCGAACTTCAGGACTCCTACTCGCATCTCTACGTCCAGTGGAACGAGCCGGCCGTCGCCCCCCGGGGAGAGGCGCTCGCCCACACCGAAATCTTCCGCCGGCTGGCCCGGGTCCTCGGCCTCACCGACCCCGCGCTCTTCGCCTCGGACGACGACCTGGCGGCCGCCCTCCTCGGGTCCGCGGACCCGGCCCTGGCCGGGATCACCCTCGAACGGTTGAAGGAGCGCGGCTGGCTCCGCCTCGACCTCCCCGAGCCGTGCCTGCCCGTCGTGGAGCGGTTTCCCACGCCGTCGGGACGGTTCGAGTTCGCCTCGGAGCGGGCCGAGGCCGATGGTCACGGTCTCCTTCCCCACTACGTCGCGCCGTTCGAGGCGTCCGATCCGGGTGACGGCGTGTCGTTGGTCTCGCCCGCCAACCATCACCTCCTCAACACGACGTTCGCCGGTTCCCTCAATCACACGAAGGCGGGTGAGCCGCGCATCACGATCCACCCCGACGACGCGGCGCGGTTCGGCGTGGCCGACGGTGAGATGGTCAGTGTGTTCAACGACCGGGGTTCGTTCGCGGCGGCCGTGTCGGTGTCGACTGCCGCCCGGCCCCGGGTGGCGCACACGACGAAGGGCACCAGCGAGGTCAACGCCACGGTGGCCGAGCGCGACGCCGACATGGGCCGGGGTGCGGTCTACCACGACAACCGGGTGTGGCTGGTCCCCGTCCCCGACTGACTCTCACTCGTCGTGGGGGCGTGTGGTTCGGCCGGCCGGCCCACGGGTCTGCGACGGCCCGGTCAGGACCGATCGGTGCGCAGTGGGAGGAACTCGGGTTCCGTCTTGGTGACGAAGGCGGCCACCGCCGACACCGCGTTGCGGGGGATGAGCTCCCGTTGGTGGTCCCGTTCCAGGTCGAGGTGCTCGGAGAGGTCGTGGCCGGCTGCACTGTCGACCGACTGCCGGATCCGGTAGACGGCGTCGGGAGAGACCCGGGCGAGCCGCCGGGCGACGTCGTCCACCTCCCGGTCGAGGTCCTCGTCCGCCACCGACCGCCAGATGAGGCCCCACTCGGCGGCTTCGTCGGCCGTGATCCGATCGCCGAGTATTGCCATTCCCAGGGCCCGGGCCCGGCCGATGCGGGCCGCGAGGTGCCAGGTGGTTCCCAGGTCGGGGACGATCCCCAGGCGGGGACCGAAGGTGGAGACGAACGTCGCCGACCGGGCGGCGATGGCGATGTCGCACCCGAGGGCGAGGCCGATCCCTCCGCCGGCGGCGACCCCGTTGATTCGGGCGATGGTGGGAACCGGGCAGTCGGCGAGGGCGCGGATGGGCGGGTGGAAGCTTCGGTCCATGCGGTCGGCGACTGCCGCTCCCGGCTCGCCTGCGGCGGGAAACGAGGCGGCCATGTCGACGAGGTCGGCGCCCGAACAGAACGCCTTGCCCGTCCCGGTGATGATGACCACGCGGATCGACTCGTCGCCCTCCACCCGGGCCAACGCGTCGCCCAACCCCGCCATGAGTGCGTCGTTCATTGCGTTGTAGGTCTCGGGGCGGTTGAGCGTGATGCGGGCGACGGTGCCGTCGATCGTGAAGAGCACGGGGTCCATGCCGCGATGGTACCCAGCCCCCGTCGGCGACCCGTCCTGGGGCGCACCGCCGACCGTCAGCCGATGCCCGGGTAGGCGGCCGGGTCCAGGTTGCCCCCCGACAGGATGAGGCCGATCCTCTTCCCGGCCCAGCGCCCCGGTTGGGCGAGGAGGGCGGCCACGCACACCGCCCCGCTCGGCTCCACCACCACCCCGAGGTGGTCCCAGGCGTAGTGGACCGCCTCGACGATCTCGTCCTCGGTCACGGTGAGGACCTCACTCACGAGTTCCCGGTTGATGGGGAAGGTGTTCTCGCCCGGGGCAGTGACCGCCAAGCCGTCGGCGATGGTGGCTGGCGGGTCGATCGTCACCCGTTCTCCCGCCGCCAGCGACTGCTGGGTGTCGTTGGCGATGGCCGGTTCCACCCCGATGATCAGACAGCCCGGGTCCAGCCAGTGGATCGCCGAGGCGCAGCCGGCCATGAGCCCACCGCCGCTCATCGGGGCCATGAACACATCGAGTGCCCCGACCTGCCGATGCAGTTCCAGGGCCGCCGTGCCCTGGCCGGCCATCACCTCACGGTCCTCGTAGGGGTGGACGAACGTCGCTCCCGTCTCGGCGACCTGGGCTCGCGCCCCGCTCTCGCGGTCCTTGGTCATCTTGGGGAAGGTGCGGATCTCGGCGCCGGCGGCCCGGATGAGGGCCACCTTGGGGGCGGGGGCCGGGTCGGGGATGTGGATCGTGGCGGGGATCCCGAGGAGGTGGCAGGCGATGGCCACCGCCGCCCCGTGGTTGCCCGACGACGTCGTGACCACGCCTTTGGGCCGGTCCTCGATCGGGATCTGGGAGATGCGGTTGTAGGCGCCCCGGAACTTGAAGGCGCCACCCCGCTGGCGGGCCTCGGCCTTGCAGAACACCGTTGCTCCCAGCCGGGCATCGAGGTCGGGGCTCGCCAGGACGGGGGTGACCACCGCCTCCCCGGCGATGCGGGCGGCCGCGGCTTCGATGGCGGCGAGCGGGATCGGGCCGACGGCCATCGGTCAGAGGGTTATGACCTGGTCCGGCGGGTTGCCGGATAGGGCCGCGTAGAGATCGGGGAAGCAGCCCACGGCCACACCGGCCACGACCCCCATCGTGTGGACCTCCCCGGGCTCGGTCCGCCCCTCGCCTGTCCCGGGGTCGCACCAGCGTGGCTCACCCGTGGCCAGGCCTCGCTCGAGCGCGCACATGTCGCACATCATGAGCAACAGCCCCTTGTCGGCCGCCACCTTGGCCAGGCGTTCACCGATCGGGTCTCCCTGGCGGAGAACGAAGTTGTTGTCATCGAAGAAGAAGATCCCGACCACGTCGACGCCATGGGTGCCCGCCTCCAGCTGAGGGAGGATCATCTGGGCGAGCTGGTACGTGGCGGCGCGTGGCGACTTGAGGATGTAGGCGACCTTCACAGGGTTCTCCAGGTTGCGGGTCGGTCAGCGTAGACGGGCCAGCCGCAGGCGGGTCGTTGCCCACGTGGTCCCCGGAGTAGCTTTGGATGAGACCGGAAAGGGAGCCCGCATGCCAGCAAAGCTCGACCTCAAGAAGGAGTTCCGGGAGTACTACAACCCGTCTGCCAAGCAGTGCTCGGTGGTCGACGTCCCCGAATGGCAGTTCCTCATGATCGACGGAACAGGCGACCCCAACACCGCCGAGGCCTACCGGGAGTCGATCGAGGCGCTGTACGCCATGTCGTACACCCTCAAGTTCATGAGCAAGGCAGAGGGCGTCGACTACACGGTGATGGCGCTGGAGGGCCTCTGGTGGGTCGAAGGCGAGGCGGACTTCGAGTCGGCTCCCAAGGACACATGGAGTTGGACGTCGATGATGATGCAACCCGCCCACCTGACCCGGGCCCACTTCGAGTCCGCCGCCGAACAGGTACGGGCCAAGCGGAACCCGCCCGCACTGGACCGCATGCGGTTCGAGACGTTCCGGGAAGGGCTCTCGGTTCAGGTCATGCACATCGGCCCTTACGCCGAGGAGGGTCCCACCATCGCCCGTCTCCACCAGTTCGCCCTCGACAGCGGATACCGGCTCCGTAGCAAGCACCACGAGATCTACCTCGGAGACCCTCGCCGCACCGCGCCCGAGCGGCTCCGCACCGTCATCCGACAGCCGGTGGAGCCGGTGGAGCCGGCCTGAGCCGGGCGGGGCCGGTCGACGCGACCGACCGGGGTGTTGGTCAGCTGCAGCCCAGGCTGTTCCCGCAGTTGAGGCACTTGTAGCACGAGCCGTTGCGGACGGTGATGTGGCCGCACACATCGCACAGCGGGGCGTCACCCATCATGTCACCGAGTGCGGCCTGGGCCGCCCGGGTCGTCGCCTCGGCGGCACCGACACCCGCCGACGCCATCGCCCGGACCGGTTGACGCTCCGCCGTGGGAGCGCTGGCCGGGGCCGGGGTCGGGGCATCCACGAAGGCCGCAGCCTTGGACTGCACGTCGATCTCGTCCTCCATCGTCGCCTCGTCGAGGTTGAGCTGCGTCCCGGTCTGCAGCGCCTCGCCCTTGGGGGGCTCGGGCAA